>NZ_JBFAHW010000044.1:0-81238 GCF_040654355.1 Streptomyces sp. NPDC050704
GTGGGCTCGTGGGGGGGGGGGGGTGTGTGTTTGGGGTGGGGCGGCCGTGTCCTTGCCCGCCTGGCCCGCGCCCCTCGTCAGGGGCGCGGGGAACTGCGCGACCAGCCACGACGCACCCGCAGCCGACAAACGACCCCCGCTCCCCAAACCCGCAGGCCGCACCCCGCTTTAAGCGCGTTTTCGCCCTCACCTGATGGTCTTGGCTCTGTACCCGACGTCGTCCCACACGGCCGAAGGAGCCAAGACCATGACACGTCGTATCCGTAAGACAGCAGTCCTCGCCGCCACAGTGCTGGCCGCCGCGGGAATCGCCGGAGGCGGTGTCGCACTCGCCGCCGACGGTGACGAGGCGCCCCGCGAGCAGACCCGGTTCGTCGTCGAGGAGGGGGCGTCCGACGACAACGGAACCAGCGCCTGGACCCGCGAGGACTGCCCGGAGAAGGACGGCGGCGGGAGCACCGGCACCCCGTCCGAGGATCCGAGCAACCCCGCGGCAGCGCTGTGACCACCGCCGACCCCCGCGGCGGCGACACCGCGGACGGGAAACTCCTCGAAGAGGCGCTCTTCGAGGTCAAGCGGGTGATCGTCGGCCAGGACCGCATGGTGGAGCGGATGTTCACCGCGGTCCTGGCCCGCGGCCACTGCCTGCTCCAGGGTGTGCCGGGCGTCGCCAAGACGCTCGCCGCGAAGACACTCGCGCAGGTGGCGGGCGGCCGTTTCGCCCGGCTGCAGTTCACCCCCGACCTCGTCCCGTCCGACATCACCGGCACCCGGATCTACCGCCCGTCCCAGGAGACGTTCAGCGTCGAACCGGGCCCGGTCGTCGCCAACTTCGTCCTCGCCGACGAGATCAACCGCGCCCCCGCCAAGGTGCAGTCCGCGCTCCTCGAAGTGATGGGCGAGCACCAGGTCTCCATCGGCGGCACCACCATCCCCGTCCCCCAGCCGTTCCTCGTCCTCGCCACCCAGAACCCCATCGAGTCCGAGGGCGTCTACCAACTCCCCGAAGCCCAGCGCGACCGCTTCCTGCTCAAGGTCGACGTCGCCGTGCCCAGCGAGTCCGAAGAGCTCGCCATCCTCTACCGGATGAGCGTCGACCCGCCCCGGGCACGCCCCGTCCTCAACCCGGAGCGGCTCATCGCGCTCCAGCGCAGCGCCGACGAGGTGTTCGTGCACCACGCGATCGCCGAATACGCCGTACGCCTGGTCGTCTCGACCCGTGAACTCGCGGGCCCCGACAGGCGGTTGGCACACGGCGCGGGCCCGCGCGCCACGCTCGCCCTGGTCGCCGCGGCCCGCGCGCTCGCCCTGCTGCGCGGTCGCGGCTACGTCCTTCCCGAGGACGTGCACGACCTGGCCCACGAGGTCGTCGCGCACCGCCTTGTGCTGTCCTTCGACGCGCTCGCCGACGGCGTCACCGGTGCCGAGATCGTCGACGAGGTGCTGGCCGCCGTCGAGCAGCCGCGCATCAGCCCGCGCCAGGCCGCCAGCCGCCCCGAGGAGGAAGCGGCATGAGCGGCACCCCGACCCTCCGCGAACTCACCCCCGAACAGGCCCTGAAACACCTGGAGTTGCTCTTCACCCGCCGCCCCGACGGACTCCTCCAGGGGGACCACCCCGGCCTCGTGCCGGGGCCCGGTAGCGAGGTGGCCGAGACCCGCCCGTACGTCATCGGTGATGACGTACGCCGGATGGACTGGAACGCCACCGCGCGCACCACGGTCCCGCATGTCCGTCTCACGCTCGCCGACCGCGAACTCACCACCTGGATCGTGCTCGACGCGTCCGCGAGCATGGACTTCGGCACGGCCCGGATGGAGAAACGCGACCTGGCCGTGGGCGCCGCCGCGGCCGTCGCCTTCCTCACCGAACGGGCCGGCAACCGGCTCGGTGCGCAGTTCACGGGGCCGGACGGCATTCAGAGGATCCCGCCGCGCACCGGGCGCGGCCACCTCCTCACGATCCTGCGCGCCGCCCTGGACCGGCCCCGGGTGGTACCGGACGCGGCCGGACAGGCCCCGTACTCCCTGGCCGACGCGCTGCGCTCGCTGCGCACGCTTCCCGGCCGCGGACTGGTCGCCGTCGTCTCCGACTTCCTGGAGGCCGGCTGGGAGCAGCCCCTTCGCACGATCGCCCACCGCCACCAGATCCTGGCGGTCGAGACGGTCGACCCCCGCGAACTGGAGCTGCCGTCCGTCGGGTTGATCACGCTCGTCGATCCGGAGACCGGCCGCAAGCGGGAAGTCCCCACCCACTCACGCCGGTTGCGGGAGCGGTACACGGAAGCGGCGCTGGAGCAACGGGCGTTGATCAAGGCGTCCATCCGCCGGTCGGGCGCGGCACATCTGCGTCTGCGTACCGACCGCGACTGGGTGCGGGACGTCATACGCCACGTCGAGAAGCAGCGGCGCCGTGCGGGAGGCGGTGCCGCGTGAACGTACCCCCGTCCCCGTCCCCGTCCCCGTCCCCGTCCCTGTCCTCGTTCATGACCGTGCCCCTGTCCGCGTCCGCCGTTGCCGTGGAGGTGGCCATGAGCCGGCTGGAGGTGCCATGAGTCTGCGTTCGCCGGGCTGGCTGCTGCTCCTGGTGCCGCTCGCCCTGCTGATCGCCGCGTACCTGCTGGTCCAGCGCAGGCGCGGTCGGTACGCGGTCCGGTTCACCAATCTCGATCTGCTGGACAAGGTGGCGCCCAGGCAGCCGGGCTGGCGCCGCCATGTCCCCGCGGCCGCCTTCTGCGCCACGCTCGCGCTGCTGGTCGTGGGCTTCGCGCGGCCGACCACGGACGTTCAGGTGCCGCGCGAGCGGGCCACCGTCGTCGTCGCCTTCGACGTCTCCGCCTCCATGGAGGCCACCGACGTCGAACCGACCCGCTTCGAGGCCGCCCAGCAGGCCGCCCTCGCCTTCGTGGACCGGCTGCCCGAGCGCTTCAACGCGGGGCTCGTGCCGTTCAGCGGCTCGGCCACGGTCGCGGTCCCGCCGACCACCGACCGGAACGCGCTGCGTTCGGCCATCGAACGGCTCACCACCGGCGAGGGCACGGCGATCGGCGAGGCCGTCGTGGCCGCCCGGGACGCCGTCCGCATGCTCGACCGCGAGGCCGAGACCAAGCCGCCGCCCGCGCACATCGTGCTGCTGTCGGACGGCTCCAACACCACGGGCCGGTCCGTCGAGTCGGCGGCCGCGGAGGCGGCCGGCGACAGAATCCCGGTATCGACCATCGCGTACGGCACCGAAGGCGGGACCATTGACCTGCCGTCGGGCGACACCGTGAGCGTCCCCGTCGACGGCCCTGCCCTCCAGGACCTCGCCTCCCGTACCGGCGGCGACTTCCACGAGGCCGCGACCGGGGAAGAACTCCAGGAGGTGTACGAGGACATCGGCAGCTCCGTCGGCCATCGCACCGAGGAACGCGAGATCTGGCAGTGGTTCATCGCGGCCGGTCTCATCGCCGCACTCGCCGCCGCGGCCACGTCACTGCTCTGGTTCTCCCGTCTCCCATGACCGGCATCCCGGTCCGGCCACCGGCCCCCACCGGTTCCGTCTCACCGTCCGGCCACTCCGGACCCGGGACGGAACCGGGACCGCGTCCGGGTCCCGGCCCAGGGTTCCGCGACCAAGGAGGAACGACCGTGTCCGACGACCGCTATCCGGGCCATCCCGGCCTGCCGGGCCATTCAATCCCGCCGGCCCACTCCGGCCTGCCGGGTCACTCCGGCCCGTCGGCCGACTCCGGCCCCCCGGCCCACTCCGGTCTCCCGGGCTGGTCCGGCCTTCCGACCCACTCGGGCCTGCCGGGCCACTCCGGCCCGTCGGCCGACTCCGGCCTCCCGGACCAATCCGGTCCTCCGGCTCACCCGGGTCCGTCCCGGCCCCTGGGCCCGTCACGTCCCTCCGGGCCACCCCGCCCGCCCGGCCCCAACGGCCCGAGGGTGGACGGCCGTTGGATTGAAACCGAAACCGAAACCGAAACCGAAACCGGAGCTGGAACCGGAACCGGGACTGCCGGCGGCCGCGGAGTGGATCCGGCACCTGCCGTCCCGGGCCCGGCTCCCACCGCGGGGTTGGGCGACATGCCCACGACCGAGAGGTCCAGCGACCCATTCACCGGCCGGGCCGCCGACGGCCCGGGCGAGTCAACGCCGCCGGGCCGCCCAGACCGCGAGCGGGGCACCGACGACCTGAGCCCGGCCGCGCGGTTCGGCGACGCGTACCGGGATCGGGCCGCGGACGCGGACGGTCCGGGCACATCCGTGTCGCCGGGTGACCCGTACGCCGGCCGGGCCCCCGCCGGTCCGAGCCCGGCCGCGCAGTCCGGCGACCCCTACCAGGACCCGTACGAAGGCGGGCAGTCCGGCGACCCGTACCAAGCCGGCCCACCCGATCCTCCGTACCAGGGCGGGCAGTCCGGCGACCCTTACCAGGGCGGCCGGGCCGACACCCCCTACCCCGGTCTCGGCGAGCCGCGCGGGCCCTCGTTCCTTCCCGGGCGGCCCCCGCCCGGGTTCGGGCCGCCCCCACCGGCACAGGCGTACGAGAGCCCGTACCCGAGCCCGTACGGGACCCCGCAGCCCCCGCCGGCGCGGGCGCCGCGCAAGCCCCGGCCGGTCGTCGCGGCGGTCCTCGCGGCCGTGCTCGCGGGCGGAGCCGCGGGGTACGCGGCGGGGGCGATCGGTGACGAGGACCCCGCCGCGTCCTCGGCCGCCGCCCAGAACGTCACCGGGCTCGAAGCCGTCGCCGCGCGCGTGCTGCCCAGTGTCGTGTCCATCGAGACGGCGGACGGACAGGGCTCCGGGTTCGTGTTCGACGAGCGGGGCCGGATTCTCACCAACGCCCATGTGGTGGCGGGGAGTTCGCAGGTGTCGATCGAGCTCCAGGACGGCCGCCGGCTACGCGCGGACGTGCTCGGCGACGACCCCGCCAACGACGTGGCCGTGCTGGAACCGGAGACCGCACGAGGCCTGCGGGCCGCCGAACTGGCCACCGGAGCCCGCCCCGGCGTGGGCGACACGGTACTGGCCATCGGCTCGCCGCTCGGCCTCAGCGGCACCGTCACCTCGGGCATCGTCAGCGCGCTCGACCGCTCGGTGCGGCTCGGCGAGGGAGGCGAGCGGCGGCGCGCCCTGCAGACCGACGCGTCGATCAACCCGGGGAACTCCGGCGGACCCCTGGTCGACGCCGACGGCCGTGTCATCGGCATCAATACGGCCATCGCGACGTTGGACCAGCAGCGGGGCGGTTCCATAGGCATCGGCTTCGCCATCCCCGTGGCGGACGCGCGGGACGCCGCGCGGACGATCATCGACGGCAGCTGAGTCCTACGGGGCACGGCAGAGCGGCGGAAGGCAGGTGGGGCAGACATGAGACTGCTGGTCGTGGAGGACGAGGAGGACCTGGTCGTCGCGCTCAAGGTCGGCCTGGTGAGGGCCGGTTACGCGGTCGATGCCGCCCCGGACGTCGACACGGCGACGGAGAAGCTCGCCGTCAACGACTACGACCTGGTCCTGCTGGACCTCAACCTGCCGGACGGCGACGGCTTCTCGGTGTGCCGGGCCATCCGTACCACCGCCGGCGGCCCCCGCATCCTGATGCTCACGGCCCGCGACCGCCTCGCCGACCGGGTCCGCGGCCTCGACGAGGGCGCCGACGACTACCTGGTGAAACCCTTCGCCCTGCCCGAACTCCTCGCCCGCATCAGGGCGTTGCTGCGCCGCGAGGACGGCGGCACCTCCGTTGTCGAGGTCGGCGAACTCCGCCTGGACACCGCCCGCTTCGAGGCCTTCCGGGGCGAACGCCCGCTCCAGCTCACGCCGAAGGAGTTCGGCGTCCTGCACTATCTGATGACCCGCCCCGGACGCGTCGTACCGGCCGAGGAGCTGCTCGAACACGTCTGGGACGAGCACGCCGATCCGTTCACCAACACCGTGCGGGTCACGGTCGGTTCACTGCGCCGGAAGATCACCGGGGAGGACGAACCGCTGATCGAGACCGTGATCCGGCAGGGCTACCGGCTCAAGGAGGCAGGATGATCGCCGCGTTCCGGCTCCTCAGGGCGAAGCTGCGGCTCCCCGCCTTCACTCACACCATCCGCTTCCGCCTCACCGTCCTCTACTCGGGACTGCTCTTCGTCCTCACCACGCTCGTCCTCGGCGGCACGTACCTCGCCGTCGAGCGCAGCGGCGAGGCGCACCCCGTCAGCAAGCAGTTCCAGGCCCAGAAGTACGTGGACGGGGTCTACCGGGGCGAGTTCCCCGCCGTGAAGCTCCAGGAGGTCGAGGCGGCCGTCAACTACGAGACGCTCGCCAACCTCCGCCGCTTCTCCTTCGCCCTGGTGGGCGGCCTCGCCGTCGCCAGCCTCGCCATCGGCTGGGTCCTCTCGGGACGCGTCCTGCGCCCCGTACGCGCCATCTCCCGTACGGCCGCCGACATCCAGGCCACCGACCTCTCGCAGCGCATCCGTCTCGACGGGCCGAAGGACGAGCTCCGCGACCTCGCCGACACCGTCGACTCCATGCTGGACCGCCTCGACGAGGCCTTCCGCGCCCAGCGCCAGCTCATCGACGACGCCTCGCACGAACTGCGCAGCCCGCTCGCGATCATCCGCGCCAACCTGGACGCGGTGCTGACCGCCGAGGAGTCCGACGAGGCGGAGCGCAGGGCCGCCGCCCGCAGCGTGGACCGGGCGACGACCCGGATGACACGCCTGGTGGAGGACCTGCTGGCCACGGCCCGCCGTACCGCCCCGGCCCTCGCCGACGCGGACGTCGACCTGGCGGCGGTGGCCGGTGAGGCGTGCGAGGAGTTCGTACCGCTCGCCGCCGAACGCGGGCTCGCCCTGCAACGGCGCCTGACCACGGGTCTCACGGTCATCGGCGACCACGACGCGCTGCGCCGAGCCGTCGGCAACCTGCTCTCCAACGCCGTACGGCTCGCCCCGCCAGGCACCCGCATCACCGTCGCGGCAGGCCGGTCGGACGGCTGGCTCTGGGCATCGGTGCAGGACGAGGGCCCCGGCATCCTCGACGACGACCAGGCCCGAGTCTTCGACCGCTTCTGGCAGGCCAAGGGCAACGGCGGCGGCCGCGACCGCCACGCGGGGCTCGGCCTGGCCATAGTGCGCCAGATAGTCGAATCCCACGGCGGCCAGATCCGCCTCTTCTCCCGAGTGGGAGAAGGCTCAACATTCGTCCTATGGTTCCCAACCCCGGGCACAGACCACACAAACGGCGGCCCACCCGAAGACCGTCCGGCCTGACACACCGCCCTTGAGGGGGCCGCAGGCCCTCCTCAAGGGGCGCGGGGAACTGCGCGACCAGCCACGACGCACCCGCAGTCGACAAAGGACCCGTACTACCCCAGCCCAACCAGCAGAGCTAGGCGGCCTCTTTGGCCTTGGTGGCGTACATGTCCACATACTCCTGCCCCGACAACCGCATAACCTCAGTCATCACCGAGTCGGTCACGGCCCGCAGCACATAGCGATCGCGCCCCATACCCTCGTACCGCGAGAACTCCATCGCCTCACCGAAGCGCACGGTGACCCGCCCGGGCCGCGGGAACCCGGCCCCACCGGGCTGGATCTTGTCCGTGCCGATGATGGCGAACGGGACCACGGGCGCGCCGGTCATCAGGGCCAGCCGGGCGATGCCGGTGCGACCCCGGTAGAGCCGGCCGTCGGGGGAGCGGGTGCCCTCGGGGTAGATGCTGAAGACCTTGCCCTCCTCCAGCACCCGGCGGCCGGTCATCAGCGCCGCCACACCGCCGCGGCCGCCGTCCCGGTCGACCGGAATCATGCCGCAGCCCGTGAAGAACCAGGCCATCAGGCGGCCCTTGAGGCCCTTGCCGGTGACGTACTCGTCCTTGCCGATGAAGAAGACCTGGCGGTTGCAGAAGAGCGGCATGATCATCGAGTCGATGAACGTGAGGTGGTTGCCGGCCAGGATGACCGGACCGGTGCCCGGGATGCGCTCCGCACCCTCCACCCGTGGGCGGAACATCAGGCGCATGATCGGTCCGAGCACTGCCTTGATGAGCGCGAAGCGGGACAACGGGCCCTCCGGTGTCAAGGGAATCGGGATAAGTCTGTGCAGGTGAGGACGATACTCGTGGCCCCCGGGGTCTTGCACATCGGGTTCACCGAGTGGATACGCATTGTTGACCCTTGTTTACCTGCGGTGGCGTCCCGTTGCACGCCTGTCATCCGCCCGAGACGGTGTGACACATGTCGCGTCCGAAGGGGACCGCCGGGTGAAACGGGGGGACCGAGTTGTACGCGTGGCGTCGCCGGCCGCTGGTCCGGCACGCCTGCGCACCGCCTACCCGCTCCTCCGCAGCCCAAGCCCAGGCCCGCACGCGGTGGGCGGACCGCAGGCCGCGGGGCCCCGGCCGAGGGTTCGGAACCGACCGTCCGTCAACTCACCCACCCCACACGACATCCAGCGTCACCCGCGTGTTCCGTCCAAGGTCTCCCACCCGTCACCCCCGCGCACCTACGATCGTCCCGCTTTGACAGGTGCAGGGCAGTATGGGAGGAGCGCTCATGGCGACGCAGGGGTCGAACGAGGGACTGAACGGGATCAGCCCGGGACGGCGGGCGCTGCTCGGGGCCGCGGTGCTGGGCGCGGGCGGAGCGGTCCTCGGACTGCCCGGCACGGCGAGAGCCGACGAGCGGAGCACCGGCGGAGGCTACAAGAGCCTGCCGAAGCCGACGATCATCGGGCACCGCGGGGCCAGCGGCTACCGGCCCGAGCACACACTCGGCGCGTACCAGCTGGCCCTCGACATGGGGGCGGACGTCATCGAGGCGGGCGACCTGGTGCCGACCAAGGACGGCCACCTCGTATGTCGTCACGAGCCGGAGATCGGCGGCACGACGGACGTCTCCGCGCACCCCGAGTTCGCGGGCCGCAGGACGACCAAGCTCCTCGACGGGGTGTCCACGACAGGCTGGTTCACCGAGGACTTCACGCTCGCCGAGCTGAAGACCCTGCGGGCCAAGGAGCGCATCCCCGCCAACCGCCCGCACAACACGCTCTACGACGGCCGCTGGGAGATCCCCACCTTCGAAGAGGTGCTGCGCTGGCGGAGCGAACAGAGCAGGAAGCGCGGCCGGCAGGTCTGGATCTACCCCGAGCTCAAGCACCCCACCTACTTCCGCGAACTGGGCCTCGGCCTGGAAGAGCGGGTCGCCAAGGTGCTGCGCAAGCATGGCCTGGACAAGAAGAACTCGCCCGTCATCCTCCAGTCCTTCGAGCCGACCAGCGTCCAGCGGCTGAACAAGCTGGTCGGCAACCCCCTCGTGGTGCTTCTCTCCGGCGCGAGCACCCGCCCCTGGGACTTCGTGGAGACGGGCGACCCGCGCACGGTCGCCGACCTCGTCAAGCCCGAGGGCCTGAAGTGGATCGCCTCGTACGCCCAGGGCATCGGCCCGACCCTCGACCTGATCATCCCGAAGGACGCGAGCGGCAACCTCACCACGCCGACCACGCTGGTCGCCGACGCGCACAAGGTGGGCCTGATCCTGCACCCGTACACGATGCGCAACGAGAACCCCTTCCTGCCCGCCAACTTCCGCAAGGGCACCGACGCGGACGCGTACGGAGACGCCTTCGGCGCCTTCAGGACGTACTTCGCCACCGGCATCGACGGGGTTTTCACCGACAACCCGGACACCGGTGTCCTCGCCCGCGAGGACTTCGTCAACGGTTGAGCCCGCGGCCCCGGTTGGGGTGACAGACGGCCGCCCCGGCAACCTCGTGCCGGGGCGGCCGCGTCGTGCCGCATATGACCCACGACATGGTTGCCACGCTGCGTCCGCTGCTCACCGCCGAGGCGTCCGCCGAGGCATATGCCTCCGGAGTCGAGCCGAGCGACCTGGAACAGGCCGTCTGGCTGCGCCTCCTGGAGCGCCTCGGCACGGACGGTCCGCCCGCCGATCCGGCCGCCTGGCTGCGCGGCGCCGTCCGCTCCGAGGCCCGCCGCACCCGCCGCACCGCGCGCGCCGAACAGCCGTACGCCGCCGAGCCCGTCGACGACAGCGGGCCGGGACCGGAGCAGCTCGCGCTCGCCGCCGCCAGGCGCCGCGCCCTGCACTCCGCCGTACGCCGGCTGCCCGGCCGCTGCCCCAGGCTCATGGCGGCGCTGCTGTCCCCGAAGGACCTCACCTACCGGGAGATCGCGGGCGAGTTGGGTATGTCACAGGGCAGTCTTGGTCCGGAACGTTCCAGATGCCTGGGATGTCTGCGCCGAATGCTTACGTCGGAGGTTGCGGCTCGTGAACCGCGGGGATAGGAGTGAGGGACAACCGGCGAGCAGGTGAGCGGGAGGCATGCACACATGGGCATGAGCGTGACCATCTCTGCGGCGACCGAGCAGGACGCCGAACAGATCCTCAAACTGCAGTTCCTCTGCTATCAGAGCGAGGCCGAGCTGTACGGCGACTACAGCATCGAGCCCCTCACCCAGCCCCTCGACTCGCTCAAGGCGGAGCTGGCGGGCGGCACGGTGCTGGTGGCCCGGCTCGGCGACGAGGTGGTGGCCTCGGTGCGGGCTGTCGTGGACTCGGAGGGCACGGCTCGCATCAACAAGCTGATCGTGCACCCCCGGATGCAGCGGCACGGGTTGGGCGGGCGGTTGCTCGACGCGATCGAGACGCGGCTCTCCGAGGGTGGGGCGGCGAAGAGGTTCCAGCTGTTCACCGGGCACCGCAGTGAGCACAACCTGACGTTGTACCGGAAGCACGGGTACGAGCCGGTGTCCACGGAGCGGGTGGATGAGCGGCTCAGTCTGGTGACGCTGGCGAAGGGTGCGGCAGCTGGTGCCTTTGTCGCCAGCGCGTAGCGCTCCGCGGGTCGGTGGGTGTGTGTCTGCGGGTCCGTTGTGGCTGGTCGCGCAGTTCCCCGCGCCCCTAAAAAGGCGCTTTACGTGACCGGCGCAGCCAGAAGATTGCCGTCACCGGGAGTAGTACCGGGATGAACAGGTAGCCCATGCCGTAGTCCGACCAGACCGTGGCGTCGGGGAAGGCGGACGGTTCGACGAGGGTCCAGGTGCCGACGGTCAGTACGCCCGCGAGTTCGGCGGCGCAGCACACCAGCGCCGCCTTGCGGGCCGTCTCGCCACCGCGGACGAGCGAGTACGTGATGAAGCCGTAGACGAGCCCGGCCACCGCGGACAGCGAGTAGGCGAGCGGCGCCTTGTCGAACTCCGTCGCGATCTGCACGGCGGAGCGTGACACGGCGCCGACCACCATTACGCCGTACAGCCAGACCAGCAGCATGCCCGGACCCCCGATCAGCCGCGTCCGCCCGGGCTTCTCCTCGGACTCGTCGGCCGCGGCCATCTCAGCCTCCCCAGATGTCGTAGAGCCGCACCTGGAGCACGGCGAGCACCACGCCGCCGGCCGCGACCGTGATCGAGCCCCAACGCGTGCGCTCCGCCAGCGACATGAAGCCCGCCGCCGGGATGCACGCGAACGCGCCGATCAGATACGAGACGAAGATCGTCGTGCCCTGCTCCGGCTTCTCGCCGCGTGCCAGCTGGACGATGCCGACCACGAGCTGGGCCAGGGCGAGTACCGACACCACGGCCATACCGATGAAGTGCCAGTCCTTGGTCGGCTGGTCGCGGTAGGCGGCCCAGCCGCACCAGGCGGCGAGCGCGAGCGCGGCGACGGCGGTCGCGACCGTCAGGGCATCAAGCATGCCGTGACCCTATTACGGGCCAAAAGGCCTGATGCGCTCGGCCCCGGGGTGCCCCGTAGGGTCGAGGCCATGAAGATCCGAAAGATCCAGGCCGATGCCCTGCTGTTCGACAACGACGGAACGCTCGTCTCGTCCCTGGAGTCGGTGTACCGGTGCTGGACCAGGTGGGCCGAGGAGTACGGGATCACCGCCGAGGAGTTCGCCCGGGTCGAGCTGCACGGCCGCCCCGCCGCCGAGATAGCCGCCGACCTGCTGCCCCCGGACCAGGTCGCCGAGGCCGTCGTACGCATCGAGCGGCTGGAGGTCGAGGACGTCGTGGGCGGAGTGCACTTGCTGCCGGGTACGCAGGCGCTCCTCGACTCGCTGCCCGCCGACCGCTGGGCCGTCGTCACCTCGGCAAGTCGGCGGCTGGCCGAGGCCCGCCTCGGCGAGGTCGGTATCCGCCCCAAGACCCTGATCACCGCCGACGACATCACCCGCGGCAAGCCCGACCCCGAGCCGTTCCTGCTCGCCGCCCGTGAACTGGGCGTCGACCCGGCCCGCTGTGTCGTCTTCGAGGACGCGCCCGCCGGTCTCCAGGCAGGCCGCGCGGCCGGAATGACCACCGTGGCATTGGCCACAACCCATGAGGCCGCCGAGCTGGACGCGGACGTCGTGCTGAAGGACCTCTCGGCGGTGTCGGCGCTGGTCACGGGCCGGACAGTGGAGATCTCCATCCGGCTCTGACGAGGTGTCCACCACTGTCCGTCATACGGACAGCGATTCCTGGTCCCGTCCATACGTCTGCTTTACTTTTCTCATGACCACGACGAGCAGCCGCATCCTTGCGACCGAGGCGACCATGACGCCCGGTGCTCGCTGTATGTGTCGAATGTGCGCCTTCTAGAGGGCCCCCGCACCACCCCTGGCCTCGCGCCCCGAAGCGAGCCGCTCACGTCTGCCCGTACGTCCCTCGTACGCGACTGAGCCAGCCCAGCGCACGCCGTTCTTTTGACGCCCTGGTGTGAAGTCCAGGCCTGAAGCCCCGGCTTCCGTCGCCCTCACGAGAACCGTGCCGCGTTCCGACCGAATGCACCCGTGCCCGGCGCACACCCACGCCCTGCACTCGACAGTGACGGAAGTCCCCAGTGATCACGACAACAGGCCTCACCAAGGTCTATCGGGCTCATCGTTCGCGCGGCCGTGAGGTCACCGCCCTGGACGGCGTAGATCTGCACGTCCGCGAAGGCGAGGTGTACGGCGTCATCGGACAGTCCGGCGCCGGCAAGTCCTCCCTCATCCGCTGCGTCAACCTCCTGGAGCGCCCCACCGCCGGCACCGTGACCGTCGCCGGACGGGACCTCACCGCACTGGCCGGCCGCGGCCCGCGGGCCGGTCGGGAGCTGCGGAAGGCGCGCAGTCACATCGGCATGGTCTTCCAGCACTTCAACCTGCTGTCCTCGCGGACGGTCCAGGACAACGTGGAGCTGCCGCTCGAAATCCTTGGCAGGTCAGGGAAGGAACGTTCCCGCAAGGCCCTGGAACTCCTCGACCTGGTCGGCCTCTCCGACAAGGCCGGGTCCTACCCGGCCCAGCTCTCCGGCGGCCAGAAGCAGCGCGTCGGCATCGCCCGCGCGCTGGCCGGCGACCCGAAGGTGCTCCTCTCCGACGAGGCGACCAGCGCCCTCGACCCCGAGACCACCCGCTCCATCCTCCAGCTGCTGCGCGACCTCAACCGGCAGCTGGGCCTGACCGTCCTGCTCATCACGCACGAGATGGACGTCGTCAAGAGCATCTGCGACTCGGCCGCCCTCATGAAGCAGGGAAAGATCGTCGAATCCGGCACGGTCAGCGAGCTGCTCGCCACCCCCGGCTCCGAGCTGGCCGCCGCGCTCTTCCCGGTGAGCGGCGACGCCTCCGCCGACGACCGCACGGTCGTCGACGTCACCTTCCACGGTGACGCCGCGACCCAGCCGGTCATCTCGCAGCTCTCCCGCACGTACAACATCGACATCTCGATCCTCGGCGCCGCGATGGACACCGTCGCCGGCAAGCAGGTCGGCCGGATGCGCATCGAGCTGCCCGGCCGCTACGAGGAGAACGTCGTGCCGATCGGCTTCCTGCGCGAGCAGGGCCTGCAGATCGACGTCGTCGAACAGGCGGCCCAGGAGCCCGGGCCGGTGCCGGAGCCCGGGTCGGCGCAGGAGTCCGTACTGGTGAAGGACGGTGCCAAGTGACCTGGTCCGAGATGCAGCCGCTGCTGGAGCAGGCCTGTTGGGACACGCTCTACATGGTCGGCTGGTCCACGCTCATCGCCGTCGTCGGCGGGCTGCCGCTGGGCATCCTGCTGGTCCTCACGGACCGGGGCGGCCTGCTGCAGAACACCGTGCTGAACAAGGTGACCGGGCAGGTGGTGAACATCGGGCGCTCGCTGCCCTTCATCGTCCTGATGGTCGCGCTGATGGACTTCACCCGGTCGATCACGGGCACGACGATCGGGCGCGAGGCGGCCATCGTGCCGCTCGCGGTCGGTGCCATCCCGTTCTTCGCCCGGCTCGTCGAGACGTCGGTGCGCGAGGTCGACCACGGCCTCGTCGAAGCCGTGCAGGCCATGGGCGGCAACACCTGGACCGTCGTCCGCAGGGTCCTCGTACCCGAGTCGCTGCCCTCGCTGATCTCCAGCACCACGACGACGATCGTCGCGCTCATCGGCTACTCCGCGATGGCGGGCACCGTCGGCGCCGGCGGCCTCGGCGACATCGCGATCCGCTACGGCTACCAGCGCTTCGAGACCGGGCTGATGTGGATCACCGTGGCCATCCTCGCCGTGGTCATCTCCGTGATCCAGTTCGGCGGCGACCTCGCCGCACGCAGGCTGCACCGGCGAGGCGGACGCTCCGGCGAACCGCTGCTGTTCCGGCCACTGCGCGGTCTCTTCCCCGGCACGGTCGCGGCCGACACCGCCAAGACCCGCTGACCCTCTCGCACTCCCCATAACCGCCCCGCCCACCCCACGCGGGGTCGCTCCACCCCTCAGGAAAGGCACTTTTCGTGCGTAACACCGCCAAGATCACCACTGCCGTCCTCGCCGCCGGAGCCCTCACCCTGGGACTCTCCGCCTGCGGCTCGGACAAGGACTCCGCCTCCGACACCAGCGGCCCGCTGGTCGTCGGCGCGAGTACCGTCCCGCACGCCGAGATCCTCACCTTCATCAAGAAGAACCTGGCGACGAAGGCGGGACTCGACCTGGACGTCAGGGAGTTCAGCGACTACGCCACCCTGAACCCGGCGACCGAGGACGGGTCCGTGGACGCCAACTACTTCCAGAACCAGCCGTACCTCGACGAGTTCAACGAGAAGAACGGCACCGACATCGTGCCGGTCGTCACGGTGCACCTGGAACCGCTCGGCCTCTACTCGAAGAAGCTGAAGAACGCCGACGAGCTGAAGAGCGGCGCCACCGTCGCCGTCCCGAACGACACCGTCAACGAGGCACGGGCGCTCAAGCTCCTCGACGCCAACGGGATCATCACCCTCAAGGACGGCGTGGGCAACGCCGCGACCCCCAAGGACATCGCCGAGAACCCCAAGAACATCGAGTTCAAGGAGCTGGAGGCGGCCCAGACCCCGCGCTCCCTCGACGACGTCGACGCCGCGGTGGTCAACGGCAACTACGCACTCGAAGCCGACCTCTCGCCCGCCGAGGACGCCCTCGTCTCGGAGTCCCCCAAGGACAACCCGTACGGCAACTTCCTCGCGGTCAAGGAAGGCGGCCAGGACGACCCGCGCGTGAAGAAGCTCGCCAAGCTCCTGACCTCCGCCGAGGTAAGGAAGTTCATCGACGACGAGTACGCCGGTTCCGTCGTCGCGTCCTTCTGACCTCCTCCTTCTCCTGACCGCCCCGAATCACCTTGAGTCCGCATCACCTTGAGGATGGCCGACGATGAGTAAGCCCGTAATTCCCGCCCTGGCGGCCGCACTCGCGCTGGGGCTCGGGCTCACCGCCTGCGGCTCCGGTTCCGGCTCCGGTTCCGACTCCGCTTCGGGTGGCGGCGGTGACGACGGCACCCTGGTCGTCGGCGCCACCGCGGTCCCGGCCGGCGAGGTCCTCTCGTACATCAAGAAGGACCTCGCCGCGAAGAACGGACTCGACCTGCAAGTCCAGGAGTTCACCGACTACGTCCTGCCGAACACCGCTCTCCAGGAGGGCTCGCTCGACGCGAACCTGTACCAGAACGAGCCCTATCTGGACGACTTCAACAAGGCCAAGGGCACCGACCTGGTCCCGGTCGTGAAGGCGTACCTGCCGCCCATGGGCGTGTACTCGAAGACGGTCCAGGACGTCACGAAGCTCGCCGACGGAGCCACCGTCGCGGTGCCGAACGACACGACCAACGAGGGTCGCGCGCTCAAGCTGCTGGCCTCCAAGGGCGTCATCACGCTCAAGGAGGGCGCCGGTACGACCGCGTCTCCCGCGGACATCGCGAAGAACCCGAAGAACCTCAGGTTCAAGGAGCTCGAACCCGCTCAGCTGCCCCGCTCCCTGGACGACGTGGCCGCCGCGGTGATCAACAACAACTACGCCCAGGACGCGGGCCTCAGCCCCGCCGAGGACGCGATCCTCCTGGAGTCCGCGAAGAACAACCCGTACGCGAACCTCCTCGCCGTCAAGAAGGGCAACGAGGACGACCCGCGGGTCGAGAAGCTCGCGAAGCTGCTGACCTCGCCCGAGGTGCGGAAGTTCATCGAGGACAAGTACCAGGGGTCGGTCCTGCCGGTCACCTCAGGCTGACCGCATTCGGCCCCTGCTCGGGTCGCCACTCACGGGGTCCGCTCCTTCACAAGGAGTGGACCCCATGGTGCAGTTGGGGGCTTGCATGCTGCATGCTGGGCAGTTCAGCAGGCGCGACGGTCCCTCATGGACGGTCCCTGATGGTTACGGAGCGGCGCATGACGAACACCTTCCCCGACATCTCCCTCAGCACGGAGCGGTTGGTGCTGCGCCCTCTCGAGGACGAGGACGTCCCCGCCCTCACGGAGATGATGAACGACGAGCAGGTCGTGGCCTGGACATCAGTGCCCCAGCCCTTCACCGAGGAAACCGCCCGCGACTGGATCGACGAGGACGCGCCCGCCGAGCGCACCTCAGGACGCGGACTCGACCTCGCCGTCACCGAGTTCCTCACCCAGCGCCTGGTCGGAGTCGTCCAACTGGGCAAGACGGACTGGCACGTACGGTCCTCCGAACTCTCGTACATCATCGCCCCCTGGGCGCGCGGCGAGGGCTACGCGTCCGAGGCGGCGCTCACCACCGCCCAATGGCTCTTCGGCGACCAGAAGTTCGAGCGCCTGGAGCTGCGCACCGCCGCCGACAACACCGCCTCCCAGCAGGTCGCCCAGAAGATCGGCTGCATCAGCGAGGGCGTCCTGCGCAACGCCTGCATAGCGCGCACCCGTACCGAGGACGGGGGCTGGGCCGAGCTGCGTACCGACTTCATCGTGTGGAGCCTGCTCCCCGAGGACATCGAGGGTGTCGCCGAGCAGCTCGCCGACACCGGGGGTTTCACCTCGTACTCCGACTGGAACTGAACGGGAGGCGGCCGCCGACCCGCACCCGCAGCCGGAGAAGTCACGAGGTACGCTCACGGGGCTCCGCATGCCTGCCTGGCGGCCGCATGCCCACCTGACGACCTGCGAAGACCTCAGGAGACTGACGACGATGGCCGACCGGGTCACGGTGATCGGCTGGGACGGCTCGCCGCTGACCGACGCGGCGCTCTCCGCCCTCGGCGCCGCCACGCTCGTGGCCGGCGCGGGCCATCATCTGACCCTCGCCGAGGTGCCCGGCGCCGCCGAGCGCATCCGGCTCGGGAGCGTCGCCCTCGCCGCTCGCCGCATCGCCGCCCACCGGGGCAGCGCCGTCGTCCTCGCCGACGGCGACCCGGGCTTCTTCGGAGTCGTACGCACCCTGCGCGACCCCGAATTCGGCCTGGAGGTCGAAGTCGTCCCCGCGGTCTCGTCCGTGGCCACGGCCTTCGCCCGCGCAGGGATGCCCTGGGACGACGCACAGGTGGTCGTCGCACACCGGCGCACCCTGCGACGCGCGGTGAATGTGTGCCGGGCCCACACCAAGGTCGCCGTCCTCACCTCGCCCGGCGCCGGACCCGCCGAACTCGGCCTGCTCCTCGACGGCGTCCACCGCACGTTCGTCATCTGCGAGGAGCTCGGCACCGAGCGCGAGCGGGTCACGATGCTCACCTCCGACAAGGTGGCCGACCACACCTGGCGCGACCCGAACGTCGTGATCGTCCTGGGCGGACCCGTCGCCTCCTCCGAGGGCGGCAGCTGGATCGCAGGACGGGACCCGGGCACCGGCCCGCGCGCCTGGGCGCTGCCTGACGACACCTACGGCGACGAGCTCGGCGAGGGCGAGACCGAGGTGCTGCGCACCGCCCAACTGGCCCGCCTGGGACCCCGCGTGGGCGACCTCGTCTGGGACATCGGCTCCGGCAGCGGCGCCTTCGCCACGGAGGCCGCGCGGTGCGGTGCCGCGGTCATCGCCGTCGACCGCGACGCGAACGCGTGTGCCCGCACCATGGCCACCGCCCGCCGCTTCGGCGTACAGCTCCAGATCACGCACGGCACCGCGCCGTACATCCTGGAGAACCTGCCCGAACCGGACGTCGTACGCGTCGGGGGCGGCGGGGCCGCCGTGGTCTCCGCCGTCGCCGACCGGCGCCCCCAGCGGATCGTCGCGCACGCGGCGACACGCGACGCCGCCGAACTCATCGGCCGGGACCTCGCCGAGCACGGCTACCGGGTCGAGTGCTCCCTTCTCCAGTCCGTCGAGCTGGACACCCGCGCCTGGACGGAGAAGGAGCGGAGCATCGCGTTCCTGCTGACCGGGATGCTGACCGATCGCGCCCTGTGATCCTGTAGTCGTACCGCGCGCGGTAGGCTGGCCGATCGTTGTACCGCAGTCGGGTTGTCCGGTATTTCGCCGGTCAATGTCCGGAAAACGCACCTGTTTTGGGGTGCGTGTGGTACGGCAGAACCGGAGGACGCGCAAAGTGGCGCAGTCCACAGCGGGCCGTGGCGGATCAACCTGTCGCGGTGGACGGCCGACCGCGACAATGCCTGTTAATGGCTTTGTCGACCGGCCGTTCGTGCCGCCCGGCACACATGCTCGTTCTTCACTGCGGGCGGTCGGTGCGCCGCTCCGGACGAGCAGGTCGTAGGAGCACTAACCGATGGGCGAGGGGTACGCATGACCGACACCGGCCAGGTCCCGGGCGAGGGACTGCCGGAGAACTCAGGCATGGTGGAGCAGCCGGGCGCCCCCGCGCCCGGTGCGTACACCTACCTCTCCGATACCCCCGCCGAAGACGAAGACCTGTTGCTGCTGCCGGGCGCCCAGGGCGCGTGGGGCAACGAAGTGCCGCCGCCGGCCCCGGCGCCGGTCGTCGAGGCCGTCCACGAGCCCGGTCCGCACGAGACGGCGGGCCGCGACAGCGGTTCGGTCGACCTGAGCGCCGTCCGGATGTCCGCGGCCGCGCCGCAGCCGCCCGTCGCCCGTCGCCCGCTGCACCTCGGCCCGCCGACACCCGACGGTGCCGGCAGCCCGGTGCGTTCGCTCGCCGACCGAGGCCCGGCGGAAGTGCCGGTCAACGCCGTTCCCATGCGGCAGTCCGGTCCGCCCACGGTCGGGCCCGAATACCTCGACGTGCCGCGCGAAGAGGCCGTCCCGCAGGGGGCCTCACCCTGGGGAGCGCAGTCGCGGACCGCGGTCGCTTCGGTCCAGGTCGCGCCTCCGGTGGCCCAGGTGAGCTCCGAGGTGGCGGCTGCAGAAACGGTCTTCCCGGGAAGCGGCGGAGCGCACGCCGCCGCGAGCCCGGGCGGGGGTGACGAGTCGGCGCAGGTCGCACCTGTCGCACAGGGACAGGTCGCACATGGCGCGCAGGTACCCGACGCGGCGGGCATGACGGCCGCTCAGGGCGAAGGCGCCGCCGAGCCGCCGGTTGCCGCTGCCCCTGCCTCGCAGGTTGCCGAGCCGGCCCAGACGCAGCCGCCGCCCCCCGGCACCGACGAGGTGCGGGAGGGCGCGCCCGCCCAAGGCGTCGCCGAGGCTCCTGAGGCCCCGCAGACGCCGGAAGCCGCGTACGTTCCACAGGCGCCGGAAGCAGCACAGGCCACTCCGGAAGCCGCCCAGGCCACTCCGGAAGCCGTTCAGGTCCAGGACTACGCGCAGGCCCCGCAGCTCGCGGACGGCTCGCTCTTCCCCCACGCCCCGGTCCAGGAGGCACCGCGGACCGCGGATGCCCCCCAAGCGGCCCCGGAGTTCACGCACACCCCGGACCTCGCCCAGGTTCCTCAGCACACGCCCTTCTCGGCCGCGCCCGCAGCCGAGCACCTGCTCCAGCCCTCGGAGGACGTCGGCCCGCACGCGCCCGAGGCGCACCTTCCGCCGCAGGCCGCCGACGAGGCACAGGCCGCGTACATGGCCCAGGACGCCCATTCGGCACCGGACCCGCGGGCCGCGCACCCGGCGGAGCAGCAGTTCCAGGACCCCGCCGGCCAGTTCGTCGAGGCCGGGCCGCAGGCCGGAATCCCACAGCCCCAGCCGGATCCGCAGCCTCAGGCGCAGCCGCAGTCCGTCGAAGCCGCGCCTGTCGATGCGGTGCCTGTCGACGCCGCGCCCGTCGTCGAAGCGGCCGTCGTGGATCAGGCCGTCCAGGGCCAGAGCCAAGGCACCGCCCCGGAACAGTTCGCTGAATCCGCCGAACCCGCTGAACGCACGGAGACACCCGCCCAGATCGTCGCCGACACCGAGCGGCCGGAGCACTCCGCGCAGTCGGAGCAGCAGCGGCCCGTGCAGGCCGGCGTCGCCGTGCAGACCGAGGCACTCGGAGCGGTCGCGGCACCCGGCGAGGCGTTCCACGGCGAAGCGGCTCCTCACCCGGACGCGTCCCCGGACGTGTCCTCGGAGGCCCACGCGGAGCAGGCCGTCGGCCAGTTCGTGCCGGTCGAGGGCATGGTCCCGACCGCCCCGCACCTGGCTCCGACCCCGCCGCACGCCATGAGCGTGCCGCCCTTCCCGGCGGAGCCCACCGCTCCGGAGGAGACGGCAGAGCCGGTGGCTGCCGCCGCGGAGACAGCCGAGCCGTTGCCGCCCGAGCCCGCGGAGTCCGTCCTCACCGTGCCCGCCCCCCGAGAGGCCGATCCGGCGCCCGAGGCCGAGGCGACTTCCGTACCGGAAGCACCCTTCGAGGACCCGGACTCCGAACCAGAACCCGTGGCCGCACAGCTCGCGGAGGACCTGGACACCCGGGGTGCCGACCAGGAGGAGAGCGCGGCCGCCGTGGCAGAGGCAAGAGAGTCCACCGGTCCCGCGGCCCCCGGCTACGACGACGCCGAACGCGAGGCCGTCCTGCGTGTGATGCGCGAGCGCCGCGACATCCGTAACGGCTTCCGCAGCGATCCCATCCCGCACGACGTCCTGCTCCGCGTCCTGGAAGCGGCCCACACGGCACCGTCCGTCGGCCACTCCCAGCCCTGGGACTTCGTCGTCATCCGCTCGGCCGACACCCGCCGCACGATGCACGAACTGGCCCAGCGCCAGCGCGAGGCGTACGCCAAGTCCCTTCCCAAGGGCCGTGCGAAGCAGTTCAAGGAACTGAAGATCGAGGCCATCCTCGACACCCCGGTGAACATCGTCGTCACCGCCGACCCGACCCGCGGCGGCCGCCACACCCTGGGCCGTCACACCCAGCCGCAGATGGCCCCGTACTCCTCAGCGCTCGCGGTCGAGAACCTGTGGCTCGCGGCCCGTGCCGAGGGCCTCGGCGTCGGCTGGGTCAGCTTCTTCGACGAGCGCGAGATGGTCCGCACCCTCGGCCTGCCCGACCACCTGGAGGTCGTCGCCTACCTGTGCGTCGGGTACGTGGACGAGTTCCCGGAGGAGCCCGAGCTGATGCAGTCGGGCTGGTCCAAGCGCCGCCCGCTGTCTTGGGTCGTCCACGAGGAGACGTACGGCCGTCGCGCGCTGCCCGGCGAGGAGCCGCACGACCTGCTCGCCGAGACCGTCTCCAACATCCGCCCGCTGGACGCCAAGGCGCTCGGCGAGGCGTGGGAGCGCCAGAAGCGGATGACCAAGCCCGCGGGCGCGCTCGGCATGCTGGAGATCATCTCCGCGCAGCTCAGCGGCCTGTCCCGGATGTGCCCGCCGCCGATTCCGGAACCGGCGGCCGTCGCGATCTTCGCGGGTGACCACGGCGTGCACGCCCAGGGCGTCACCCCATGGCCGCAGGAGGTCACCGGCCAGATGGTGGCCAACATCCTCGGCGGGGGAGCGGTCTGCAACGCCTTCGCCAACCAGGTGGGCGCCGAGGTCTGCGTCGTCGACGTGGGCGTCGCCTCCGACCTGCCCGCGACCCCCGGTCTGCTCCCGCGCAAGGTCCGTGCGGGCACGGCCGACATGACGACCGGGCCCGCGCTGACCCGCGAGGAGGTCAAGGCGGCCATCGAGGTGGGCATCGACACGGCCCGGGACCTGATCGCGGCCGGCAACAAGGCCCTGATCACGGGCGAGATGGGCATCGCCAACACCACCGCGTCGGCCGCCCTGATCTCCGTCTTCACCGGCGCCGACCCCGCCGAGGTCACCGGCCGCGGCACCGGCATCAACGACGAGACCCTGGCCCGCAAGACCGAGGTCGTACGCCGGGCCCTCGACCTCCACCAGCCGGACCCGGCCGACCCGATCGGCGTCCTGGCGGCGATCGGCGGCCTGGAACACGCCGCCATGGTCGGCCTCCTCCTCGGCGGCGCCTCCCTCCGTACGCCGGTGATCCTGGACGGCGTCAGCGCCGGCGCCGCCGCCCTGGTCGCCCGCGCCATCGCCCCCGAGGTCCTCGCGGCCTGCATCGCGGGCCACCGCAGTGCGGAACCGGGCCACGTGGCCGCCCTGAACAAGCTGGGCCTGCGCCCCCTGGTCGACCTGGACCTCCGCCTCGGCGAGGGCACGGGAGCCCTCCTGGCCCTCCCGGTGGTCCAGAGCGCGGCCCGCGCCATGCACGAGGTGGCGACGTTCGACTCGGCGGGGGTAACCGAGAAGTAGGCCGTTGGTGGTTGTGGGTACAACCACGGACCCACCCGCACGGTTCGGGGGTCTGGGGACGGAGCCTCCTCACGCGGCGGAGCCGCATGATCGATACTGCCGGGAAGGGGTGGGTCTGGGGAAAGAAACCCCACCCACCCCGGCCACCCACCACCCCGCACCATAAAATTCGCATGTCAGGGCCGCTCCGACGCAGCAGCGCGCCCCCGCACCGCCCGCACGAGGAGCCGCACCTCCATGGCCGAAAACCCCGCCTACCCCGTAGGCCTCCGCCTCACCGGCCGCCGCGTAGTAGTACTCGGCGGCGGCCAGGTGGCCCAACGCCGACTCCCGGCCCTCATCGCCGCGGGCGCCGACATCCACCTCGTCTCCCCGTCCGCGACCCCCTCGGTCGAGGCGATGGCGGACGCGGGCGAGCTCACCTGGACCAGGCGCTCGTACCAGACGGGCGACCTGGCGGAAGCCTGGTACGCCCTCATCGCCACCGGCGACACCGAAGCGAACACCCGGGCCTCGGCCGAGGCTGAGGCGAACCGGGTCTGGTGCGTCCGCTCGGACGACGCCGACGCGGCCACGGCCTGGACCCCGGCGACGGGCCACAGCGAGGGCGTCACGGTGGCGGTCCTGACGACGAACGCGAAGGGCCGCGACCCCCGCCACACGGCGGCCATCAGGGACGCGGTCGTTGAGGGCCTCCGCGACGGCACCCTGGTGGCCCCCCACCACCGCACCCGCACCCCCGGCGTCGCCCTGGTCGGCGGCGGCCCCGGCGACCCGGACCTGATCACGGTCCGCGGCCGCCGACTCCTCGCCGAGGCGGACGTGGTCATCGCGGACCGCCTCGGCCCCCGCGACCTCCTCGCCGAACTCCCGCCGCACGTCGAGGTGATCGACGCGGCGAAGATCCCGTACGGGCGCTTCATGGCCCAGGAGGCCATCAACAACGCGCTCATCGAGCACGCCAAGCAGGGCAAGGCGGTCGTCCGTCTGAAGGGCGGGGACCCCTACGTCTACGGCCGGGGTATGGAGGAGGTCCAGGCGCTGGCCGAGGCGGGCATCTCCTGCACGGTCGTCCCCGGCATCTCCAGCTCGATCTCGGTCCCGAGCGCGGCCGGCATCCCGGTCACGCACCGCGGGGTCGCCCACGACTTCACGGTCGTCAGCGGTCACATCGCCCCCGACGACGAACGCTCCCTGGTCGACTGGGCAGCCCTCGCCAAGCTCCGCGGCACCCTGGTCATCCTCATGGGCGTGGACAAGATCGGCGCCATCGCCCGTACGTTGATGGAGAACGGCAAGGCGGCGGACACCCCCGTGGCCGTCGTCCAGGAGGGCACGACCGCGGCCCAGCGCCGGGTCGACGCGACTCTCGCGACGGTCGCCGAGACCGTACGGGCCGAGGACGTGAAACCCCCGGCCGTCATCGTCATCGGCGAGGTGGTGAACGTCGGCAGCGGACTCCCGGGGAACGCAGGTCCCGGGCGTCCCGAGTAACCCCGGGTAACCCAACCTGTTCCCAGCCGTTGGCACGACACCCAGGACAAGGCAGTATCACCCTGTGGCCGATCTCATCACCGTTGAGGACCCCGCCGACCCACGCCTGCGCGACTACACGGGCCTGACCGACGTGGAGCTGCGCCGCAAGCGCGAGCCCGCCGAGGGCCTGTTCATCGCCGAGGGCGAGAAGGTCATCAGACGGGCCAAGGACGCCGGTTACGAGATGCGCTCGATGCTGCTCTCGGCCAAGTGGGTCGACGTCATGCGCGACGTCATCGACGAACTCCCGGCCCCGGTGTACGCGGTCAGTCCGGAGATCGCCGAGCAGGTCACCGGCTATCACGTGCACCGCGGCGCGCTCGCCTCCATGCAGCGCAAGCCGCTGCCGACCCCCGACGACCTGCTCCAGACGGCCCACCGGGTCGTCGTCATGGAGTCGGTCAACGACCACACCAACATCGGCGCGATCTTCCGCTCCGCCGCGGCCCTCGGCATGGACGCGGTCCTGCTCTCCCCGGACTGCGCGGACCCGCTCTACCGCCGCAGCGTGAAGGTCTCCATGGGCGCCGTCTTCGCGGTCCCGTACGCGCGTCTCGACTCCTGGCCCAAGAGCCTGGAGACGGTCCGCGAGGCGGGCTTCGGCCTCCTCGCACTCACCCCCGACGAGAAGGCCAAGCCCCTCGACGAGGTGGCCCCGCACCGAATGGACCGCGTCGCCCTGATGCTCGGCGCGGAGGGTGACGGCCTGTCCACCCAGGCCCTGGTCGCCGCCGACGAATGGGTCCGCATCCCCATGGCCCACGGCGTGGACTCCCTGAACGTGGGCGCGGCGGCAGCGGTCGCGTTCTACGCGGTAGCGACAGGCAGACCGCAGAACTAGCGCCCCCCCGCACGTAGTAGCGCGGGGGCTGAGGCGCCCCGTGAGGGGCGCGGGGAACTGCGCGACCAGCCACGAATCACCCGCAGCCGGCGAACAACGCTCACCCGCCGAGACGATCCCCGCTTTGGACGTACGACTGTTCCTGCCGTACGTCCCCGCCCACACCCCCACGATCAAGCCCCTGCGCGGGCCCCTGACACCCTTGCGCCGCCGCGATACCCAACGCCACCAACAACGTCACCACAACGAACACGAACAACCGCTGCCGCAGCAGCCGCGGATTGGCGGGCCGCCGCCCGCCCCCGGTGGTCCGCGGCCCAGAACGCCCCGCCCCGCCACCGCGGGACGGCGCGGGCCGACTGCCCGTGCCGGACCGCGACGGCGCCGGACGCGCCCCCGACCGCGAAGGGCTGCCGTTGCCGCGAGGCGAGGACGTGCCCTGCGTACGGCGCTGGGTGCGCTGCTCCGGGTAGCTCTCGGTGAGCCGTCCGGTCGGCCGGTCGGCATCGGCGGTACGGGGCGCCGGCGGCCGAGTGTCACTCAGCCCCTGCGCCTCCCGGGCCGCGATCTCCTTGAGCCGCAGCGACAACTGGAGCGTGCTCGGCCGCTCCTGGGGGTCCTTCGCCAGACACGCCCGTACGAGAGGGGCCAGCGCGTCCGGCACATCGTGCAGGTTCGGCTCCTCGTGCACCACTCTGTAGAGCATCACTTCGGAACTGCCGTGTCCGAAGGGCGAGTCCTGGGTCGCCGCGTACGCCAGCGTGGCCCCCAGCGCGAACACGTCCGTGGCCGGTGTGACGGCGGCACCCCGCACCTGCTCCGGCGCCAGGAAACCGGGCGACCCCACCGCCGTACCGACGTGGGTGAGCGTGCTCGCGCCCGTCGCCCAGGCGATGCCGAAGTCGATGATGCGCGGCCCCTTCGGGGACAGCAGGATGTTCGACGGCTTGAGGTCCCGGTGGACGACCCCGGCCTCGTGCACGGCGACGAGCCCCTCGGAGAGGGCGGCGCCGACGGCCGCGACGTCCGACGCGCTGAGCGGGCCCCCTTCGTTGACCTTGTCGTGCAGGGAGGGCCCGGGAACGTACTGCGTCGCGAACCAGGGCCGGTCCGCCTCCAGGTCCGCGGCGACCAGCCGCGCGGTGCACCCGCCCCGGATCCGCCGGGCCGCCGACACCTCGCGGGCGAACCGCGACCGGAACTCCTGGTCCTCCGCCAGATCGGGCCGGATCACCTTCAGCGCGACCCGCTGGCCGCGCCGGTCGGAGCCCAGATAGACAACGCCCATCCCGCCCGCGCCGAGCCGTCGGTGAAGCCTGAACGAGCCGACGACACGCGGGTCCTCGCGCCTCAGGCGCATCATCGCCATGTCCATCCCCGCTGCCCGGTCCGTTTGACGAGCCACAGCTTACGTTTCCACGGCCGGGTGCGCGCAGAGGCCGCGCCCTCACGGCCCGATCGATTGTCAGTGCCGGGTGGGAAACTTGAAAGGTGGTCAGGGGACGGGGGAGCCAGGCGGCGTTGAGCCGCCGGAATCCCCAACCATCCGTCACAGAAGGGGGATTGAGCCCGTGAAGGGTGATCGCGTGGAGATAGTGGTCGACGCCGGAGACACGACGCGTACCTACGAGGTGGTGGCGAGCCGTGCGGGCCGTCGGGTGGAGACGGCGGTCCGCAGGGGAGTGGTCGAAGTGAGCGAAGTCACCCGCAGCGGATCCGTCGTCCGCACCGCCCGCTTCATGGCGACCAGGGTGCTCGCCCTCGTCGAACAACCGGTCCCAAGAGAGGACACCTCGGAACAGACCGGACGTCCCCTCCGGGAAACCCCTGAGACCTAGGACCTCTTCTCCACCCAGGGGAGTACTCCGCAGGTCACCGGTCATCCTCCGGGAGGCCCGGCAATCGGTACGAGGGCATGACGACCCGCGGCGGCTCCACACATAGATTTGTTGTCAAGCGGCGGGTGCAGCACTCGTCCCCCGAGGTCAGACACCCGCCGCTGCCGGACAGCAAGAGCCGGACAGCAAGAGCCGGACAACAGAAGCTTTCAACCGAACGGTCAGGAGAGGGATCATGGCGGACACGGCATCGCGGACCATGATCCGCACGCGGGGACGCAGGGCGTACATCGCCGCGTTCGGTACCCGTCGGTCCGGCCAGCGCCACCCCTTGGTGGCGACGGCCATGGTCCTCCCCCTGGCAGCCCTGCTCGTGGTCGTCTTCGGCGGCTGGGAAGCAGTGGTCACACAAGCGTCGTCCGTGGGCGTGATGCTGGGGCGCTGAGCGGCGCCCCAGGCCCGGAAGAGCGGTCCGGGCGGGGACATCCGGCCATGAAACCCCGTGGGGACGGGGGTGCGGCGGACGGCAAAAAATGCGGGTGCAGCTGGGGAGCTGCACCCGCATTGCTTTGCCTGCGTACGCTCCTGGAGAGACTGGGACGTACGGCTTGAGGGGACCCGAGTGACCGCAGACGTACTGCCTGCCCTTACCGCGAAGGTGAGGACCGCGGCTCACCCGGCAGCCGAGGCCTGTGTCTGCGGTACGGGCACCTCCGTCCTGGCCGACCGCCCCGACGGCACCGTCGTCCGGCACGCGGGCACCGTGGCGAAAGCGCACGCCTCCGACACGGACCCCGCCGAGCTGGCGGTACGCATGGCGGTCGCCGCCCACCCCCGGCTCACCGGTGTTCTCCTGCCGCCGCTCAGCCCGACCGCCGTCGACTTGCACGGGCGCCCGGTCACCTTCTGGCCGTACGGCACTCCCGTGGACCGTGACGACCCCGACGCCGCCCCCTGGGAAGAGGCCGCCACTCTCCTCGCGCACCTCCACCGCACGCCGGAGTCCACGCTTCCGTCCGGCCTGCCGCCGATGCGCGGTCCGGCGAAGGCGGCCCGCGCCGTCGCCCGCCTCCACGCGGCCGGCCCGCACCCCGCCGCCGCCCCGGTCCTCCGCGCCTGGGCCGTACTGCCGACCTGGGCACGGGACGAGGCTCCGATGCGGCACCGGCGCACGCTGTGCCACGGCGACCTTCATCTGGGCCAGCTCGTGCGCGCACCGGACGGTGAGTGGCTGCTCATCGACATCGACGACCTGGGGCTGGGCGATCCCGCCTGGGACCTGGCCCGCCCCGCGGCCTGGTTCGCGTCCGGCCTGCTCCCGCCCGACGAGTGGACCCGCTTCCTCACCGCGTACCAGAAGGCCGCAGGCCCTGCCGTACCCGCGGACACCGATCCCTGGCCGGCTCTGGACGTCCCGGCCCGCGCCCTGACCGTCCAGACCGCGGCCCTGGCGATTGCCAAGTCGGTCGCGGCGGGGCGCCCGTTGGACGAGGTGGAGATGTCCGTGATCGACGCTTGTGACCGAATGGCTGCGCATCCCCCGGAGTTGGTGGAGGCTATCCCCAAGTAGGGTGCAACCGACCGAAGCCGGGCCGTGTCTGTCCTGGCGGGAGCAGTACCGACCGGCGAGGAGATGAGCCGAGCATGCAGTGTCCGAAGTGCCGTGCGCCGATGCACACTTACAACCGTAACGGCGTTCAGATCGAGCAGTGCAGCAACTGCCGCGGGATCTTCCTCGACTACGGCGAGCTGGAGTCGCTGACCCGCCTGGAGTCGCAGTGGTCGCAGCCCGCGCCGCCTCCGCAGGCCGCCCCGCAGGCGTACCCGGCGGCTCCCGCCCCGCAGGCGTACCCCGCCGCTCCCGCACCCGCCTGGGGCGCCCCGCAGCACGGCGGACACGGCGGACATGGAGGCCACGGCGGGCACTACGGTCACAAGCGTGAGAAGGGCTTCGGGCGGATGCTCTTCTCGTCCTGAACCGCTCCGAGAACCGCCCCGAACGACGAAGCCCCCGACCGTACGAGACGGTCGGGGGCTTCGGGCGGTGCGCGATACTGGGATTGAACCAGTGACCTCTTCCGTGTCAGGGAAGCGCTCTCCCGCTGAGCTAATCGCGCGGGCGGCCCGTCTGGGCCGGTGAACAGATACTGACATGCCTCTGGCCTGCATCGCAAATCCGTTGGTGTCCGTGGACGTTCGCCGTTGTGCGCGGCGGTTGTCACGCAGTTAGTCACTCAGTCCGCGCGGTTAGTCACTCACTCCGGCGGGTCTGGACCGAGGTCGGCGGAGTCTCAACCACCCAGTTGGGAGGCGTTGCACTCGCCGCATTTTCGACTGTGGGTGCTGGAGGTCACAGGGGATCATGAGCGTATGAGTCTTGGGTTACGTCGCATAGCTGGCATAGCAAGCGTGCTGGTCGGCATCACTGTCGCGACCTGGCTGGTCTTCGGTTCTCCCCAAGATTGGGAGGGCGGCATGAGATGGCTGCGTCACGGCCTGGCACTGGCATCCCTTGGAGTGATCAGCCTTGCCGCCCGGTTGATGTTCCCCGACATCCAGAAAGGCCCGTCCGAGACGGTGCCCGACTAGGTCGGCGGAGCGACTTTGGGCGGGAGCTGCCATGGGGCGAGTGATCATGGCCCCGTAAGCTCATGGCGAGTCGGGCAGTCTGTGGACCTGCCCGTTAAAGCACGACGTTGGGGCCATGATCTTCGAGGCTCGCCCCATGGCGGCTGCCTAAAGTCGTGGAGCCGACCGCCCCAGCCCCGGGGCAACGGCCACGGTAGTGGGAGAGTCCGCCGCGTACCGCCGCCGCGATCCGGCCTATTCGGTAACACAAAGCGTCTTTGGCCTGCTGTGCGGCTATCCCCTGTGCCCCATGGCCCGGTGCTGGGTTTTGGCCGCTGTGAGGTGGCGACGGGCGGACGGCGCCGCGCAGCCGGTGGCGGAGACATAGAGGCAGCGCGGCGGCGGCCGACCGGCGCCGCCGCGCGTGCGCGGCCCTCGGTCCTTGGATCGATCCCGACTTCGTTGGGCTGCTCGGGTCTGGTGGTCTTGATGGGGTGTTTTATGCGCGTGCGCTTGCGGCCCTACGGCTGCTGATGTCCTTCCCCTCCCAGGTCGGATCGCGGCGGCGGTACGCGGTGGGCTATCCCGCGTCACCGGGGCTGGTCGCCTCGGGGAAGGGTGGTTGGCGCTCGCGGCCGATCAAGCGGCCGCGAGCGGAGCGAGCCTTGATGATGTAGGGAAAGTCTGACCGCAACGCGCTCTTGCCGGGCTCGCGGTCGGCTGCTGCCATGTATGTGGGGACAGCAGCGTTCGGGGGCGGCCAATGAGTGATCTCACGGTGAACCCGTGGAAGCGGCACGGCAGAGATCGGCTGTACGTGAACCTGCCGGACGGCACTGCTGTTGCGTGGGCAGACCGTGCCACCAAAGTCATCACGATCAAGGTACAGAAACACCGACGTGAGGCTGTGACCCTACTGCGTCAACATCTCGGCGACTCGGCGACCGTTCACCCCGCATCATCCCAACCCGTTGCGCCGCCTGAAGCAGGATCGGCGGAACGTTCTCGACAGTCCGAGCCGTCCGCTGTCCGCCGGCGCGATCGGCCGTTGAAACTGCCAGAAATGACCGTCGCCAACGATCTTGGAGAGAACCGTCCGGGTGCCAAGCTCCTTGAAGCTATCGCCGCTCGTGGCCCGTCGCCGGCTCAGCGAGCGTGGTCCAAAGTGCTAAGGCGTTCCTCGGAGTGGGATTCCTGGTACACCGGTTTAGAGGGTGAGCGGCGAGTAGGCCGAGAGTTACGGCGCCTGTCCGTCTATGGCTGGCGGGTCCTGCACGGTGTACCCAAGAGTAACGGTGGCGACATCGATCATTTGCTGATCGGTCCTGGTGGGGTATTCAGCATCAACACCAAACACCACTCCGGGGCTTCAGTGTGGATCGGTGACGAGATGGCCAAGGTCAACGGTGGCCCGCCGGTGCCGTATGTGGCATCTAGCAAGGCGGAAGCCGCGTACGCCCAAGCGGTCCTGGAACGGCACTGCGAGTTCGCCGTTCCTGTGGAACCGGTCCTGGTCTTCGTCGGCGTAGCCGCGTTGCAGCGGGCCGCCACGCAATACACGGTGCGGGTTTATCAGGAGCGGGAAGTGTCGGCGCTCGGTCCGCTCTCCGGCAAGCTCACTCTGCGCCAGGTGGAACAGGTCTACGCCGTTGCCAGGCATCAGCATGCCTGGCTGCGCTCCTGACCTGCATCACCGACGCCAACCCGTCATTCATCAACTGAGACTCGGCACCCTCGGAGATCGCCTCTGTCGAGTGTCAGGCTCCACGGCTACGCTGGTGCGGGCCAGCTGATGACATCGGGGAGTGTGCTCAACGGATGGAAACGAAGTCGGCGCGGGTCGACCGCACGATTCGCGAATGGATCTCAACGGGCAAGTACCCGCCGGGGTCCAAGCTCCCTTCCGAGCGCACGCTGATCGAAGACCTCGACATCGGGCGTACTCAACTGCGCGTCGTCCTGGGCCGCCTTGCGCTCGAAGGCCTCGTGGAAGTGCATGAGCGAAGCGCATACCGCGTCCCCGAACATGCTGTCTCGGTGGAGACACCGACAGACTTGGAACCGTGGCAGATCCACGGGGAACGGACCCTCTACGACAACCAGTGGGTAAAGCTCGGGCTGGTCGACGTTGAGCCGCCCGGTGTGGAACGGTTCGAGCATCACGTAGTGCGGCTACACCATGTCGCGATCGCCGCAGTACTCGATGATCAGGATCGAGTACTGATGCTCTGGCGCTACCGCTTCGTGCCCGACTCCTTCGGCTGGGAGCTACCCGGTGGCATCGTCGACGAGGGCGAGGATCCCTCTGCGGCTGCTGCCCGGGAGGTCGAGGAAGAGACCGGTTGGCGCCCCGATGATCTGAAGCACGCGGTCACCTATCAGCCCATGGTCGGCATGGTCGACTCGCCGCATGAGATCTATGTGGGCCGTGGTGCCAAGTATGTCGGTGACCCAACGGATGTCGAAGAGGCCGGACACGTCGCGTGGGTGCCGCTCGTCGACATCCCTGGGCTTATGGCGCGCGGGGACCTGATGGGCTCGGGAACCCTCGTGGGGCTCCTTCACGTGCTTGCCTCGCGGACTGGTGGGAAGCCCCCTACAACCGCTGCGTGAGCTGCTCGATCCGGCGCCGGTGACGGACTGATCCGGTGCGGTTCGCGAGGAGACGCGCTTGCCGAAGATGATCGGTCGCCTGGTCGTACTCGTCACGGGCCAGATGAGCCTGTGCAAGATCGCACCGAAGTCCCGCTGTTGCTCGGATGAACGTCGGGTCTACGGCGTCAAGGGCTACGTACAGGTTGTCTACCGCGTCGTTATCGCCAAGCAGCGCGAGGGCATTGCCCCGCCATCGGCTCAGGTGACCTTCATTCAGGAAGATGCTCAACATGTCCGGGTCGCGAGCCTCTTCACCTGATGGCAGGCATTGCATGGCGTGATCCAGCGCTCGGCGGCAGTCGTCGGGCATATTGGCTTTGGCACAGATCTCGGCCTCGGCAGCGTAGAGCCATGCTCGAAGCCGGGGAGACATGGCCTTCCCGCCGGCTCTTTGGGCATCCCTGATCAGCTCGACCGCTACGGCTGGTCGGCCCGCGTCGCAGAGTACGTACGCCTGCTCGGCCGTGGCGTGCGCGAGGTACATCGGAGCTTCGGCTTCCTTGGCCGCGTGCTTGCCTAACTCGTAGTGCCGCCACGCTCGTTCGACGGCTCCGACATCAAGGGCCTGCCATGCGGCGAGCGTTGCCGCTCCGGCAAGTGCCTCAGCGATGGGTCGTCGCGTGTCGGGGAGCACGGCAAAGGTCAAGGCATCTTCGAGGGTCGACAGATGCCCGGTCATCTGGTCGACGAGACTGGCCGCGCCCATCTGACGATCGACGGTTCGCAGTAGTTCGGTCTGGTCCATGAACGTCTTCACCATGGTGATACTGACGCTGCGGGCTGCGTCGATACGGCTCACCAGGTCCTCATACCCGTCGGTTTCTGGGACTGCCGGCGCGGTGTGCCTGCCGTACAGCTCATCGTCGGTGATCCCGAGCAATGCTCGAAGGATCTTCGCGTACCGCTCCGTGATCGGGCGTCTGTCGTTCTCCCACTCCGAGACGTAGACGCGCAGGCTAGCCGTGGACGCGATCGTGAGCAGGTGTTGCCGCGCGTGCCGCTCGATCTCTCGGATCAGCCGCTCTTGCGACCACTCGCGCGCACTCCTCGCTGCCCGGAGTCCGTTCGCCACGTGCACCGCCCTGCATGTGAGTCCTGAGCCGTAACAGCAGCATGCCTCACATCGGCGCAGGTCGTCAGGGGTTAACCCAAACCACGTTAACCCCTGTTGGCTACCGGGGAGTTGGCGTACGCGGTTGTCTAGAAGCGTCGCAGGAAGGCGAGTTGAAGAAGCCGGATCGCGACAGGGCTTGACATCTGGTGCGCACCAGATGGAATCTATTGGTGCGCACCAGTTTGGAACGCGAGTGTCCGTGGCCGTCTGCCTGCGGACCAAGACCAACAACACACAGGAGCGGCGACCCACCGCCAAGTAGTCCGCCGCTCCCGCCCCTCGGAAAAGGGAGTTCCATAATGCGTCAGATCCCCGTCGACACGAACGGCGCGACCTTGATGGTCGCTCAGCCTCCGCAGATCAAGATGCGCGACAAGAAGAACGGCGTGATCGCCACTGACACCGACACCGGTCACACGCTGATGACCGTGGACGTGCTGTTCGTGATGAACGGCAACGCCGAGGTCGTGTCCATCACGGTGACCGAGCCGGACATCTCCGGTGAGCTGGCCATGGGTACCCCGGTCGCGCTGACCGGCCTGGTCGCCCGGCCGTGGGAGAACGAGTTCAACGGCCAGAAGCGGCACGGGATCAGCTTCCGTGCGGTCGCCGTGACCTCGCTGGCCGCCGGCGCCTCGAAGCCCAAGGCGGCCTGACGATGAGCTGGTTACTGATCGCGCTTGCGGTCGTGGTCGGGGTGGCGCTGCTGCTGAAGTGGCGCCGTCCCGCCTGGTACTGGCTGATCTTCGGCATCCTGCTCGCCGCGCTGCGCATCCGCTTTCGCTACGCGGCCGTGATGGACGCCTGTCACCTCACCGTCCCGGCCTCCCGCCTGCGGCTGGCGTTGGCCCGCTGGTCCAAGAAGCCGACTCCGCAGCAGCGCATCCCCCGGCTGCTGTGGCTGCGCCCGACCCGCACCGGCGTCCGGCTACGGATCAAGATGCGGCCCGGTCAGGACGCGTTCGAGTTCTCCGCCGCCGCCGACCGACTGCGCCACTCCTTCGGCGTCCATCAGGTCACCTCCCGCGAGGCGAAGCCGGGCGTTGTCGAGATGGCCTTGACCGGCTACGACGTGCTCAAACACGTGCAGATGCCCGCCAAGACCGACCGTGGCCTGTTGAAGATCCCGGTCGCGCTGGTGGAGGACGGATCGGTCCACTACCGGGACTACCGCGAGGTGCCGCACTCGGTGACGGCCGGCGCCACCCAGTCGGGCAAGTCCGTGTTTCAGCGCACCGTGATCAAAGAACTCGCTGCGCAGCCGGTCGCGCTGGTCGGCATCGACTGCAAGAAGATCGAACTCGCCCCGTTCGCCCGCCGGTTCTCCGCCCTGGCGGACAACCCCGACGACGCGGCCGATCTCCTCGAAGCGCTGGTAGTCCGGATGGAGGGCACCTATGACGTGATCCGCCGCGAACAGCGGATCAGCGCGGATACTCCGGATGCGGAGATCGCCGCGAACATCTGGGACCTGCCCGCAGCGCTGCGCCCGGTGCCGATCGTGGTCACCATCGACGAGATCGCGGAACTCGCGATGAGCAGCAAGCGCAACGACCCACGCCGGGACCGGATCATCACCGCCTTGATCCGCCTCGCGCAGCTCGGCCGCGCCGCCGGTGTCTTCCTGGACATCTACGGGCAGCGCTTCGGCTCCGAACTCGGCGACGGCATCACCATGCTGCGGGCCCAGTTGACCGGCCGGACCGTGCACCGCGTCAACGACGAATCCACCGCCAAGATGGCCTTCGGCGACATCTCGCCGCACGCGGTGTTCGCCGCCACGCAGATCCCCAACACCCGTCGCGGGATGGCCGTAGTGGGCTACTCCACCGGTGAGTGGACCCGCATCCGCACCCCGCACACCTCGATGCGGCAAGCCGTGTCCGCCTGCAACCGGCACGCCCACCTGACCCCGGATCTCCCGGAGTTGGCCCGCTTCCGGCCCGTGCTGGATCTCGCGCCCGTCGAGGCGCCGACGGTGGCCGAAGCCGCCTGAGCCTCATCCCGCTCGATCGGTTGGCGTGACCGTCTCGCGCCCTGTCCCTACCCCGCCCATGCCCGAAACGGAGTGATCACTTTGACCGTCATCCCGTTCCCCGAGCGCACCCCGCCGCCGGGTCCGGTTGATCCGCTGGAGTCCGCCTTGCTGTCCGCGTGGAACAACTCGCCGGACCTCATGGACGCCTACCGCGACGAAGAGCCCGAGGACACCGCCGACCCCGGTCAGGACCGGTGACCATCGTGGCCGCGCGCAAGACGACCGCCTGCCGTAAGGCGCCCGTGTCGGAGACCGCGAAGTGCCCGACCTGCGACGGCTCCGGCGAGGTTGACCGCGCCGTTCGTGTGGGTCGCAAACAGCGCGTCGTCGGCCGGCAGACCGGCATCTGTCTCGCCTGCTTCGGCTCCGGCCAGGCCACCGACTGAACCCGCCGGGGCCGGGCGGCTGGACACGTTCCCCGCCCGGTCCCGGCCCAACTTCCCCGAAGGAGGTGAGGACATGACTCGCTCGATCCGCCCGGACGCCGTACTCGTCCAGGCCGTGATTGCCGGGGCGCTGTCCTTCGCCCACCTGCACGACCTGGCCGCCGCCGCCGGACAGACCGGCTGGAAAGCCTGGGCCTACCCGATCTCGGTCGACCTGCTGTTCGTGGCCGCATGGCGCCGGCTGCGCACCGATGGCCCGTCCCGGCTGGCTTGGTCCTGGTTCCTGATCGCCCTGGTCGCCTCGCTCGGCGCCAACGTCGCCACCGCCGGACTCCTGAACCTGAAGGACGTTCCGGCCTGGCTGCGCATCCTCGTCGCCGGCTGGCCAGCACTGGCCTTCCTCGGCGGCACCCTCCTGGCCCACTCGCCCACGACCGGCGACCGGATGTCGACTCCTGCGGCATCCGCAGCCCCGGCCCCCGAACCGGAGCGCATCGAGCCGGACCCCGTCCCCGAGCCGCACGCCGCCCGGCTGGCTGCTGCCGAGGACGTTCCGGCGCTGCCCGCCGCCGCCCCTGAGCCGGTTCCGCAGGTTCCCCCCGCGCTGGTCGCCCACGCCCGCAAGGTCGCCGACGACCACCAAACGCGTACCGGGACTCGGATCGACACCGACACCCTGCGCGCTCGTCTCGGGGTTCCTGCCCCGATGGCGGACGCGATCGCTACCCAACTCACCTGAATCCGAAAGGAGCACTACCCATGGGCCTCTACCAGATCTGGCGCGAACTGCATCACGTCGGCAAGGTCACCGTCGGCACCGCCCACGGACGCCGGGGCGAGATCAAGTACGTCGCCGCCTGCGCGGCCGAGGACTGCGGTTGGTCCGTCGAGTACGACGACGTCAGCCCCGCCATGATCGCCGCCCAGGGCCACCGCTGCCCGGTCCGCTGACCCGAGAGGAGACCTGCCGTGTCTGTGCCGCTGTGGTTCTTCATCGCCTGCGTCGGCCTGGTCGGCATCAAGCTCGTCCGCCCGCCGCTCTGGCTCGTCATCGTCCTGCTGATCGGCGGCTACCTGCTCGCCGACAGCTTCCTTGCCCCCGCCATCGACACCGCCACCAAGTAGCCCCGCAGAGAAGGGAGTTCAGCTCATGTTCCAGCCCCGCGTCCCGGTCAACCCCACCCCCACCGGGGAGGTAATCCCGGTTTACACGCCGACCCCGATCGAGCCGCATGCCGGCCACGCCCCGACCGCCTGTCACTGCCAGAGCCCCGCTCCGGTCCGTCCGAGCGTCCAGCTCACTCCCGGCGCGGTCGTGGCCGTGGCCGGAGCCGGCACCGCCGTGGCCCTGGTGGTCGGCGCCGTCCTGGTCTCCATGCTGCTCGCCGTGGCCCTCACCGGCGCCTCGCTCGCCATCTGCGCCCTGGTCATCCGCTCCCTGGTGACCACCGACGCCAAGCGACGCTGACCGGCCCCCGGAGCGGCCTCCACTGCCAGGTTTCCGCCGCTCCGGGCGCCTTCCCACCTTCCCGATCCAACGGACCCGAAAGGGAAGCACCATCATGCCTCAGTACGTCTTGAACACGCCCATTTGCTCGCACTGCGACGGCTTCCCCGTCGCCGCGATCACCACCGGCGCCCGTCACCGCGACGGCTCCCGCCAGACCATCCGTGTCGCCTGCCCGGCCTGCCACGGCACCGGCACCGTTCCGGCCCGTCGGCGGGAGGCGGCCCGTGTCTGACGCCGCGACACTCGCGGGCTTGGCCCCGGACACCCTCGCCGACATGCTGCGGGTGGCCGGGGCTCCGGGCTTCGACCGCTGGCAAGACCAGATCAAACGCACCGGTGGCTGTGCCGACCCGATCCACCTGACCGGCTGGACACTCACCAAGGACAAGGCGACCGGCGAGACGCTGCACCACTACAGCACCGAAGGTGAACCGGGTGGCCGGCTGCGCATCGCCTGCGGCAACCGCCGTGCCTCGCGCTGCCCGGCCTGCGCCTGGATGTACGCCGGGGACACCTACCACCTCATCCGCGCCGGACTCGCCGGCGACGACCGCCACGACATCCCCGCCACCGTCCGCGAACACCCCCGCGTCTTCACCACCCTCACCGCCCCCTCCTTCGGACCCGTTCACAACCGGCCCACCCACGGACGCTGCCGCTGCGGTGCCCGCCACGCCGACGATGACTCGATACTGGGCACGGCGCTCGACCCAGCGACCTACGACTACGCGGGCGCGGTGCTCTTCAACAACCACGCCGGCGACCTGTGGCACCGGTTCATCAAACGACTGCGCCGCGAGATCGCCGCCCGCGCCGGCCTCACCCAACGCGAACTCGCCGACACCGCACGGGTCTCGTACGGCAAGGTCGCCGAATTCCAAAAGCGCGGCGCCGTCCACTTCCACGCCGTGATCCGCCTCGACGGACCCGACGGCCCCGAAGACCCACCACCGTCCTGGGCCACCGTCGAACTCCTCACCGCCGCGATCCGCGCCGCCGCCGTGCACCGCTACGCCACCGTCTCTGTACCCGCCGTGGGCAACGAGCCGGCCCGCACCTTCCAGTGGGGCACCCAGCTCGACATCCGGCCGGTCAAGGCGTTCGGCGACGGTACGGACATCACCGAACAGGCCGTTGCGTCCTACGTCGCCAAGTACGCCACCAAAGCTGCCGAAACGACCGGCACCCTCGACCGCCCGATCGGCAACCGCGAAGCGCCCGTTCTGCTCGGCGTGCCCGACCACTCTCGCCGGCTCATCGAGGCCTGCTTCGACCTCGAACCCCTCTACCCAGACCGTCGGCTACGGGCCTGGGCTCACATGCTCGGCTTTCGCGGTCACTTCTCCTCCAAGTCCCGCCGCTACTCCACCACCCTCGGCGCGCTCCGGCAGATCCGAGCCGACTACCGCGCTTCCCAGGAACGCGAAGCCTGCGGCCTCGACGACACCGAGCCGGACACCGTGCTCGTCCTCGCCTCCTGGCAGTACGCCGGCCACGGCCACACCCCCGGCGAATCCGCCCTCGCCGCCACCATCGCCCGCGACCTCCAACTCAACCGCGAAACCGCCCGCGAGGAACTCGTCTCGCTGCCTACTGAGAGGGAGTGGTGAGCATGGCGACCGCCGTTGAGTACGGCCTGGCTGACGAACCACTCCTCTACCGGATCAAAGACGTCGTGAGGGTGCTCAACCTCAGCCGAACCGTGATCTATGAGCAGATCCGCGCTGGGCGCCTTCGTACGGTGAAGCAAGGGCGTGCACACCGCATCCCTGCCTCGGCGGTCCATGAGTATGTCGCGCTCCTCGAACACGAGGCGGGAGGCGACCGGTGACGAAGCGACGTAGCAGGGGAGACGGCGGACTTCACTGGGACGACAAGCGCCAGCGCTGGATTGCAACGGTCAGCTTGGGCTATGACGGGCGAGGAAAGCGGATCGTCAAGCGGGGCAGTGGCCGGACCAAGACGGAGGCCAAAGCCAAGCTGAAGGAGGTCATTCGGGACTACGAAGACGGCCTTGCCATCGCACCCTCGGGCTACACGGTCAAGCACGCTGTTGATGACTGGCTGGCCTACGGCTTGGCGGGACTGGACGGGGCGACCGTGGCCAAGTACACGACCCTCTGTCGGCGGCACATCATTCCGGCGCTCGGAGCGCGGAAGCTCCGCGACTTGACCGCCGACGAGGTGGACAAGTGGCTGGCTGACAAGGCCAAGGTGCTCAGTACGAGCACGCTGCAAGTGATCCGGTCGTGTTTGAACCGAGCGGTCAAGCGGGCCATGGTGCGGGACAAGGTGAAGCGCAACGTCGTTGAGCTGTGCTCCGTTCCGACCGGCCAGGAGGGGCGTCCCTCCAAAGCGCTCACCCTCGTACAGGCTGAGGCGGTGCTGGACGCTGCCGCTGACACGCCGCTGCACGCGTACATCGTGCTGTCTCTCCTCACTGGCGGTCGGACGGAGGAGCTGCGCCCGCTCACGTGGGATCACGTGGACCTCGAAGGGACGCCGGACGCGGATCCCCCGATCCCGCCGCACATCGCTGTCTGGCGTTCCGTCCGTGCGAGCGGGGATACCAAGACCCGGAAGTCGAGGCGCACGCTCGCGCTGCCTGCTCGCTGTGTGGAGGCGCTGACCGAGCAGCGGAAAGCGCAGGATCGGGAGCGTGAGAAGGCGGGGGAGCAGTGGAAGGAGAAGGGGCTCGTCTTCACGTCCGCAGTCGGCACAGAGCTCGACGCGGCCAACGTGCGGCGTGCCTATCGGCGCGTCCTTGCTGCGGTGGACGGTCTTGACTCTGCGGACTGGACACCCCGGGAGCTCCGGCACAGCTTCGTGTCCCTGCTCTCCGACAACGGCGTACCGCTGGAGGAGATCTCTCGGCTCGTGGGGCACTCCAGTACGGCTGTCACGGAGAAGGTCTACCGGAAGCAGATCCGCCCTGTGATCCAGACGGGAGCGGTGACCATGGACCGCATCTTTGAGGGCGGCGAGGATCGGTAGTCACGCAGATAGTCACTCGCTACGCACCAGAGGCCGTCTCCCGTATCGGGAAACGGCCTCTGGCCTGTGTGGACGATACTGGGATTGAACCAGTGACCTCTTCCGTGTCAGGGAAGCGCTCTCCCGCTGAGCTAATCGTCCTTGGAGGTGGAGACGGGATTTGAACCCGTGTAGACGGCTTTGCAGGCCGTTGCCTCGCCTCTCGGCCACTCCACCAGGAGTCGGGGGCCCGGGAAGAGCCCCCACTTCCTGCGAGCGGACGACCAGGTTCGAACTGGCGACCTCAACCTTGGCAAGGTTGCGCTCTACCAACTGAGCTACGTCCGCTTGTCGTTTCCGAGCCGCTTGCGCGTCCCGGCGACGTGTTGAACTCTAGCGGATTCCGGGGCCAGTACAAAAACGCGTTTGTGCAGCGTGCTGCGCTGCGTCCGCTCGACGACACGGCCGGGGCACCCGTTGGTCACCCACCATAGACTCACAGCCGTGCACGACCTCCCAGCTCTCGCCCGCTTCGGCGGCCTCGTCGCGACCGGTCTCGTCGACGTCACCGGCGACCCCGCGGCCCTGGACTCCGGTGGCTTCTGGGCCGTGAGCGCCGACTTCGAGGGGCGTCTGGTATGCGCCCGTTTCGCGGACGTACGACGAGAGCCGGTGCCCGCGCCGGTGCCGGGGGAGTGGCGGGGGCCGACTGCCGGTGACTGGGCGTCGTCGCTCGACCGCGTCGCGTACATGGCGGGCGTACGCCGTATCCGGGAGCACATCGCGGCCGGCGAGGTGTACCAGGCGAACCTCTGCCGGGTCCTGTCCGCACCCGTCGCGCCGGACGCCGACGTGGACGCGCTGACCGCCCTGCTGGCCCGCGGCAACCCGGCGCCGTATGCCGGAACGATTCGCCTGCCCCGCCACGGGGTGGAGATCGCCACCGCGTCCCCCGAACTCTTCCTGCGCCGCAGCGGTCGTGTCGTCGACTCGGGGCCCATCAAGGGCACCGGGCGCACCGAAGCGGATCTTCTGGAGAAGGACTACGCCGAGAACGTGATGATCGTGGACCTGGTGCGCAACGACCTGGGCCGGGTGTGCGCGACGGGGACCGTGACCGTGCCCGACCTGTGCGTCGTGGAGAAGCATCCGGGTCTGGTCCACCTCGTCTCCACGGTCCGCGGCGAACTGCGCGAGGACGCCGGCTGGCCGGAACTGCTGGCCGCGACCTTCCCGCCCGGCTCCGTCACCGGCGCCCCCAAGTCCAGCGCCCTGCGGATCATCGAGGCCCTGGAGACGGCGCCCCGCGGCCCGTACTGCGGCGGCATCGGCTGGGTCGACGCCGACCGCGGGACCGGAGAGCTGGCCGTGGGCATCCGCACCTTCTGGATCGACCGGTCCGCCGAGGACGCGGCCGTGCTGCGCTTCGGCTCCGGCGCGGGGATCACCTGGGGATCCGACCCCGAGCGCGAGTGGCGGGAGACCGAACTGAAAGCCGCGCGACTGCTCGCTGTAGCGTCAGGGGTGTATCCAGGGGCGTACGACGCGAGCGGAGGGACCCCCACGTGAAGATCTGGCTCGACGGCGGGCTGCAGGACATCGAGTCGGCCCGTGTCTCCGTCTTCGACCACGGGCTGACCGTGGGCGACGGCATCTTCGAGACCGTGAAGGTGCTCGACGGCCGTACGTTCGCGCTCACCCGCCACCTCGACCGGCTGGCGCGCTCGGCGCGCGGCCTCGGGCTGCCCGAGCCCGATCTCGACGAGGTGCGCCGGGCCTGCGCCGCCGTCCTGGACGCCAACCCGATGCCGCTCGGCCGCCTGCGGATCACGTACACCGGGGGCCACGGCCCGCTCGGCTCCGACCGCGGGGAGCACGGACCGACCCTGGTCGTCGCCCTGGGCGGGACCACCCGCCGCCCCGACTCCACCGCCGTGATCACCGTGCCGTGGACCCGCAACGAACGCGGCGCGCTCACCGGCCTCAAGACGACCTCGTACGCCGAGAACGTCGTCGCCCTCGCCCGCGCCCGCGAACAGGGCGCGTCCGAGGCGCTGTTCGCCAACACGGTGGGGCAGCTGTGCGAGGGCACGGGCTCCAATGTCTTCGTCGTCCTCGACGGTGAGATCCACACCCCGCCGGTCGCCTCCGGCTGTCTCGCCGGCATCACGCGGGCCCTCACCGTCGAGTGGACGGGCGCCAGGGAGACCGACCTTCCGCTGGACGTCCTGGAGCGGGCCGAGGAGGTCTTCCTGACCTCGACCCTGCGCGATGTGCAGGCCGTGCACCGGGTCGACGGGCGCGAACTGCCGGGCGCACCGGGCCCGGTGACCGCCAAGGCGATGCGGATCTTCGACGAGCGGGCCGGCGACGACCTCGATCCGTAACTCGGCCCACGGTCCCAGGTCATCCCGTTAACCGGATGCCCTGAGGCCGCGGTACGGGTACAACACCCTTGATGACCACCACCCTGCGGCCGACCGAGCCGCTTCAGCACGCCGCCGACGGGACGCGTTCGCGCCACTACCAAGTGTGTGTGAACAGCCGTCCCGTCGGTGCGATACACCTCGCGACCAGCCCCGCCTTCGGGCGGTCGGTCGCCCAGATCCGCGAACTGCGGATCGAGGAGCCGGACCGCAGGCGCGGGCGCGGCACCGTGGCCGCGCTCGCCGCCGAGGAGGTGGCGCGCGGCTGGGGCTGCGCGCGGATCGAGGCGGCGGTGCCGGCCGATGCGGAGGCCGCCCTGCGGCTGGCCACTGCGCTCGGCTATGTCCCGCGCAACCGCAACATGGAGAAGCGGCTCGACGGGACTCCTCCCGAACTGCCCGCCGGCAGCCGGGGACGTCCCATGACCGAGGCCGAGTTCGGGTCCTGGATGGAGCGGGCGAACGAGGACTACGTTCAGGACTGGACCGCTCGCGGGGTGCCCGAGGCCGAGGCCCGCGCCAAGTGCGAGCGGGAGCAGGCCACTTCACTGCCGGACGGGCTCAGCAGCGAGGGCATGGAGTTCAGCGTCCTGGAACACGAGGGGACGCCGGTCGGCAGGCTGTGGCTGGGGTCGCACGACGGCTGGGCCTTCGTGTACGACGTCGAGGCCGATGAGCGGTACCGGGGGCGGGGGTACGGCCGTTCGCTGTTGCTGCTGGCGGAGGCGCAGGCCATCGCCGTCGGAAGGACCGGCATCCGCCTGAACGTCTTCGCCGGGAACGCCCCGGCCGAGCGGCTCTACGACTCACTCGGCTACGAGACGACCACCCACCACCTCTACAAGAACCTGCTGTAGAGCGCCTACGAGAACCTTCTGCAGAGGGCGGGCCTTCGCGGCGATCAGGCCTCCTGCCCGGCCAGCAGGCGGTCCACGATCTCCTCGATCCGCTCGCGCAGCCCCTCCTGGCTCTTGCCGCCGTCGAGGAACTCGCCGTCGATGACGTACGTCGGGGTGCCGGTCACGCCGATGGCCTTGCCCTCGGCCTGGTCGGCGTCGACGATCAGGATGTGCCGGCCGTCGATGAGGGCGGTGTCGAACTCCTCGGCGTCCAGGCCGAGTCCGCGCGCCACCTCGACCAGGAGGGGTTCTCCCTTACGGTCCAGCTCCGCCACCCGCCCCAGTACCGCCTCGACGTACGGCCAGGCCTGCCCCTGTTCGGCGGCTTCCTCGGCGGCCTGCGCGGCCGCGAACGCGTGCTTGTGCTTCTCCAGGGGGAAGTGCCTCAGCCGCAGCTCCAGCCGGTCGCCGTAGCGGGCGCGCAGCGCGTGCAGGTCGTCCAGGGCGCTACGGCAGTCCGGGCACTGGAGCTCGCACCAGACGTCCAGGACGGGGACGGCGGGGCTTACGGGGGAGGAATCGCTCATGGACCCCAGTGTCCCAGCACTGCCCTCCCGGCCCAACCGGGACCTCGCCCACTCCGAATGACCCCCGGGACGGTCCGGGACCGGGCCCTGAGGAGGAGCCGACCCGGATATGTCCCTGAGGTCTTCCCGGACCATGGCATACCGGGCACCGAGCGGTGCAGGATGGAGGGGACGAAGCGACTCTGCCCGACCGAGCCCTGCTGGAGGACCGGATGATTGCCGAGACCGTCTGCTCCGCCGTCTCCGCGGCCGGCTTGGGCATCGCCGCGGTCACCGCGTACCGCAAGCGCTTCCTCGCGGCGGCCCGTCTCGCCGCCTACTCGCTGGTCCCCGTCGGCCTGGTGATGACAGGGGCCGTCGAATGGGTGGCCGAGACCGCCTTCAGCCCGACGGCCTGGGCGGGCTTCGGGGTGCTCGGCGGCGCCTGGCTGCTGTTCGTGACCACGCGCGCCGTCGAGCGGCGCCGTGGCGGCACGCGCAAGGAGCGCAGGGCGGCCCGCTCCGCGCAGCGCGAGGCGGTGGCCCCCGCGGCCTCGGCACCCTCGCTCGGCCAGGGGGTGGCCCGTCCGCCCGCCACCCGCCCCGCGGCCAAGCCCCGCGCGGCCGAGTCCGGTGACGACTTCAGCGACATCGAGGCCATCCTCAAGAAGCACGGCATATGACGCTCTGAAACGACACAGTGAGCCGGGCGGTGTCCTGAAGGGGCGGCGCCGAGCCGGTTGTCCCAGATCTTGGACCGCTGTGTCACGGATTTCGGCAAACTCCCCCATAAACCGGGCGTGTTGATCGCGTCGGGAGTGGCGGCTGCGTCATCATCGCCCGCGAGATGCTGGACACAACACAGAGCGACACCGCGGCTCCTCCCGAGGAGCGGCGAGGTTGTCTCTTCGCGCTTTCCCAGCCACCGCTGATGATCTTCCTTGCGGTGATCGGCTGTCTGCTGCTCATGGCTTCGCTGCACGATCTGCTGCTGCTCTGAGCCGTACGCGGAGTCCCTGGCGTCACCCGCCGAGGACTCCGTCAGCCCGCCGCCTCCTTGCGACGCGCCCGGTAGGCGGCCACGTGCAGGCGGTTTCCGCAGGTGCGGCTGTCGCAGTAGCGGCGGGAGCGGTTGCGGGAGAGGTCGACGAAAGCGCGCCGGCAGTCCGGTGCCTCACAGCGGCGCAGCCGTTCCTGTTCCCCGGCCACCACGAAGAACGCCAGGGCCATGCCGCAGTCGGCCGCGAGATGGTCGGCGACGGACGCGCCGGGCGCGAAGTAGTGCACGTGCCAGTCGTAGCCGTCGTGATCCGTGAGACGGGGGGTGGTGCCCGCGGCGGCGACCAGCTCGTTGATGAGCACGGCGGCGGCCCGGGGCTCGGGCGCCGCGAAGATCCCGGAGAACCGCCCGCGGATCTTGCGTACCGCCGAGAGATCGAGCTCGGTCAGCGTCCCGACATCGCTGATCTCGTGGTTTGCTACGAAATCCTCCAGCGCCGCGAGGGTCGCGAGCCCGTCCGCCGTGTCGTCCTCCGGTGCGGTGTTCACCAGATCGACCACGGTGTCGAGGGCGCACCGGGTGTCGTGGGTGATCAGCACGTTTCGCTCCCTGGCCTGGGGGTCGGGCGAGCGCCCGCCGATGCAGGCCGATGCTAGCGGCTCCACGACACGCTGGACCGGCACGGGACTCGGGCGCCGGCCTGCTGCGGCATGCGGGTGGGGCGGGGTGGAGTGCGGTGAGGCGGGTTTGTGTGCCGGGATGTCGGGGTGGGGGGTGGGGGAGGAGCGGGCGGCTGTCCGGATACGTGGTCCGGGCATCGACGAGGGCGGCTTGCCGGGATATCCGGGATGCCTTAGATGCCTTGACGTGCGGGAGGGGATCCGTTCTGCCGGGCCGGCTGACGGCCTGCACCCATGGTTCTTGACCACCGGGCTGCTGGAGGCCCTGCACGTCCCTTGGCTCTGGCCGCCGACTGCCGGAGAGCGTGAACAGACGGCTCCGCCTGGCGGGCTGCCGGCGCACCTGCCGGAGGCCGGGGCCGTGTTCCGGCCGCCTACTGGTACGTGCACCAGCCGCATTCGGCCGCTGCCCGTAGCCGCTGCCCGTTGGCGGCTTCTACGCGGCTGACCGCCGACCGCCGTGCCGTCGGTCTGCTGCCGGCCGCTGGCCGGCGGGCTGCGTTTCGACGGTCCGAGGGTCCGGGGTCGCCGTACTGTCGCGCCGGCGCATTGGCTCGCCTGTCGGGCGGACCGGCGGGAGCGCACCCAGTCGGCCACCGGTACGCCGGGCCGCCGGGGCATACAGGCGGGTCCAGTCCATACCCGCCCGACCGCCGGAGGCACACAGCGGCGCCGCCCCGCGGGAGATCCGCGGCGACGGCGCCGATGTGTGTGCCCTATTCGGTTGTCTGAGCCCGAGCCGTCTCCCCGAGTGGACGGCGCCGGGCGGCTTGGTGCGGAGACCTCGCCCTAGCTTTCGGCCAGGATGTGCGAGAGCTCCGTGTCGAGATCGAAGTGCCGGTGTTCCGTGCCAGGGGGCACGGCGGCGTCGGTTCGCTTCAGGAAGGACTCCAGGGCCCGCGCCGGGGCCTCGAGCAGTGCCTCACCCTCCGGGGAGCTCAGGGCGATGCACACGACGCCCTGGCCATGGCTGCGGGACGGCCAGACTCGGACGTCGCCGGTACCGGTGGGCCGGTGCAGGCCCTCGGCCAGGAGGTCGCGGGCGAACACCCACTCGACGGTCTCTTCGGCTCCGGTGTGGAAGGTGGCGTGCACGGCATAGGGATCGGCCGTGTCATACCGCAGTCCTGCGGGAACAGGCAGTGAGGACTCGCTCGACACAACGAGGCGCAGGTGCAGCTCGCAGCTGACCGTGGTGTTCATAAGCGCCAGGGCCTTTCGCTCAGTGTGCGCTCGGGGATTCGCACGTCGGCGAAATCGACATGCCACCTACGGTGCCGTTGTAAACCCCTCTGAGTGTTTTGCGTGTCTTTAGGTAGCTCATCCGGCCGAGGGCTCGTTCGCGGAGTACCACCATTCCGGTGACCGGTTTCCGTCGGGTAGGGTTTGGCCGTATGAATACGGGGAGTGACGGAACGGGGGAGGTCGCCATGGCGACCGACGGAACGAAGAGCGAGCCGGTGCTCGGATCCCGTGCGCCGGAATTCATCAAGGCCCGCCGCCTGCTGCATCTGAGCTGGCAGGTGTGCGTGTTCATCGTGGGGCTCGCGGTCGTGGTGGCGGGCGTGATCATGCTGCCCTTGCCCGGGCCGGGCTGGCTGGTGATCTTCGGCGGCATGGCGATCTGGGCGACCGAGTTCGTCTGGGCGCAGTTGGTGCTCCGCTGGACGAAACACAAGGTCACCGCGGCGACGCAGCGGGCGCTCGATCCCAAAGTGCGGCGCCGGAACATCATCCTGACGACCATCGGGCTGGTGATCATCGCCGTTCTGGTCGGAATCTACGTCTGGAAGTTCGGCTTCGAGATGCCGTGGAAGATCAAGGAGTAACACCGCTCCGCGCGCTCGAAGGACGTTCGGAAGCACCCTCTGACATGGGGTAATGTTCTCCGTGCGCCCGGGCGATTAGCTCAGCGGGAGAGCGCTTCGTTCACACCGAAGAGGTCACTGGTTCGATCCCAGTATCGCCCACCCATACGATTGGCGGCCCTTACCTGCGGAAAGCGCAGGCCGGGTCGCCTTCGTCGTTTCCGCGCACCTCCGGCGCGCGTCGCAGGGGCTCGGCCCCGTCCGCACCGCATCGAACCGGTCACGCCTGTCGGCTTTGTGTGTCGCCCCGGCTGCCGCGGGCCGAACCGCCCATGACGCTTTCGATCCGGCGGTATGCCCTGTCCGGGAAGTACCTGAGAGGCGGACATGATTCCCCTCGCTTCGGCGGGCACACGGATGCTTCCGCGTCCTGCAACTCTCCAGGAGCAGCCGGCCCGGGTTCCACCAGGCCGGCCCAGGTCTCACCAGGGCCTGGCCGTCTCCGATGGCTCTTGAAACTGCCTTCCGGCCGGAGCGAGTGCATCCGATGGCGGAGGAAGTCGCGCCTCATGAGGCGATTCGCGTGGCGCCTACTGGCCGGGCTCGCGGACGACCAGGAGCCATCAGGAAACGGCCTGGGCCCGGTCCGACCAGGGCCACCAGGGCGCGGCATGCGGTTGCGTCCAGAGAAGTGGTGTCGTGGCGCGATCTTGTTGAGTCTCTGTGTCGCGTGGACCAGGTGCAGGTGCAGGTGCGGGTGCAGGTGCTGGTGCGACTTGAGAGGTGATCGCTGCTGCACCACTTGGCGGGACACGGCCACCTCCGCGGCGTCGCGACGCCCGGCACGCGGTCGCGTTCCGCGGAGTGGTGCAGAGCCGCAGGGCACATGACTCCGCAGGTCACACATCATGCCGGGGTCGACGCTCTGGCCGGCCGGCACTCGCTCGGCCGAGAGCGGCAGGAACGCCGCCAAGGGGTTCCCATCGCCGCTCGCCGCAGCATCGGTCACCGGAGCAGGACAGCCCCGACTCGTACACCACCTCGCCGGACGCGACCCGGCACGCCCTCGCGCCGCGCCGCGCTCAGGCCCAAGTGCTCCAGTGCGAGGGCCTGCGCCCGGTTCCCCAAGCTTCGGCCGAGGCCCCGGACCAGGCACCGAACACCGCTCCCTCCCACAGAGATCCAGCAGAAGACCCCTGACCTGCCTTCCGGCCACAGCTCGACCGCACTTTTGTCCCACCTCAACCCACCCCCACCCCAGTCCGCCTCCGTCACGCACCCCGGCCGCCATGACGCCCCACCACACTCGTGCAGCTCAGCCCACATTTCGCAGCCCACCGCACACGAGAACCGCGCCCACTCACTTCGGCCTGCCATTCATCGACCTCCATCACACCCCACACACAGCCCCATCGGCCTTGCCACCCACCATCTCCACCGCCTCCACGCCCATCCGGCTCCAAGCCCCAACTCAACCCAACCCACCCCAACTCAACCGACCCGCAAACCCTCGGCTCGATCAAGCCCCCCACGCGCACATAACCCCCAAAACGCATCCGCCCACCGCACTCCTACTCGCCCACACCTCACCCCGCCACCACCCTCCCGTCACCCCACCAACCCCCCACCCCACGCCAACTTTCAGCCCGGCCCGTCACAACTTCCACAGATCCACTCCCCGTTCGACCCGCCGACACCCCCCGCCCCACCTGCGCAGTCATCCAACACCCCCACGGATTCAGCCCCGTTCACGCCGTCGCGCGAGCGACCCCGTTCACATCAATTCCTGTCCGAATCATTGACGTGCTCTGAGGGCCTCCGTACCTTGTGGCAGCAAGCGCTTACTTGAAACGATTCATGGCAGCGGACAGTGACGTCGCGGGGAGGCCCGACTGTGGGAGACAACGGGAGTGTTCAGAGGCGGACGGTCCTCAAGGTGGCGGGGGCGTCGGCGGCCACACTGGGGTTGGCCGCGACGACGGGCTGCGGGGGCGACAGCGGTGGGTCGGGGGACGGCACTGTCGAGATCCGCTTCGCCTGGTGGGGTGCGGAGGAGCGGGCCAAGAGGATCAACCAGACCATCGCGCTCTTCGAGAAGAAGTACCCGAAGATCAAGGTGAAGACGGACTTCCAGGATTACGTGGCCTTTTGGGAGAAGTTCCAGACCCAGGCCGCCGGTGGAAATCCGCCGGACGTATTCCAGAACGCCGTGGCCTTTCTGCGGAAGTACGACAAGAGAAGTGTTCTTCTCGACCTCAAGCCTCAGGTGGACGCGGGGAATCTGAACCTCAAGAACTTCCGTGCCGGAGTCGAGAAGGTCGGCGAGGTGGACGGAAAGCTGCTCGGTATTCCCGTCGGCTCCAACACCATGTCGCTGGTGATCGACGAGAAGGTCTTCGAAAAGGCCGGCATCGAGGCCAAGCAGGGCTGGACCTGGGACGAGTACTTCGCCGCCCTCAAGAAGATCCAGAACACCCAGAAGATCTCCGGTGACACCGGCTACTTCGGGATCATGTACCTCTACGACCTCTATCTGCGGCAGAACGGCAAGGCGTTCTTCACGGAGGACGGACTCGGCTTCGACGAGGCCGATCTGACGGAGTGGTGGCAGGACGGGTACAACCGCGTCAAGGCCGGGATCATCACCGACCCGAAGAAGGTCGAGCAGCTCAAGCCCAAGTCGGCGCTGGCCGCGGGCGAAGCCGGCTCCGAGTTCACCTGGGACAACTTCACGGTGCGCTACGCCACGGAGGGCGACAGTACCTACGGGCTCGCGCCGATCCCGACGACCGACGGCAAGGAGACCGGCCAGTACCTCTCCTCGCTCATGCTCAGCGGCTCCGCCCGGACCAAGCACCCCAAGGAAGTCGCCCAGTTCATCGACTTCATGGTGCACGACCCCGAGGTCGGCAAGATCATGGGCTACGACCGGGGCCTCCTCGCCACCACCGAGCAGTTCGACGCGTACAAGCCGTCCGCCGCCCCCGAACAGGCGATCGCGAAGTACGAGGAGGACGTCGCCGCGGCCGGTGTCCTCGGGACCATCACCCCGCACCCGGCGGGTGCCGACACCGCGGAAGCCGCCTTCCTGCGCATCGCCGCCGACATGTCGACGGGCAAGACGAAGGTGTCCGACGCGGTCAAGCAGTTCTTCTCCGAGGCGAAGACCGCCCTCGCCGCCTGATGGGAACAGCAGTGACAACGCTCATCAAGGACTCTCCGCCGGAAGCCCCGGCGAAGCGTCCCGGTACCCCCGCCGCCGCCAAGCGGCGGGGCCGCCGGGAAAGTCTGGCCGGCTACCTCTTCATGTCCCCGTGGATCGCGGGCTTTCTGCTGCTGACCGCGGGGCCGATGGCCGCCTCGCTCTATTTCGCGTTCACGGACTACAACCTCTTCAGCTCCCCGAAGTGGATCGGCTTCGACAACTTCACCACCATGCTCGACGATCCGCGGTGGCAGAAGTCGGTGGAGGTGACGGCGAAGTACGTCATCATCGGTACGCCGCTGAAGCTGCTGCTCGCGCTCGGGGTCGCCCTGCTGCTCGCGCAGAGCCGGCGCGGACAGGCCTTCTACCGGGCCGCGTTCTACGCCCCGTCGCTGATCGGCGCGAGCGTGTCCGTCGGCTTCGTGTGGCGCGCGCTGTTCTCCGACGACGCCGTGGTGGACCGTACGCAGTCGTTCTTCGGCATGAACGTCGGCGGCTGGGTCGGGAACCCGGACTGGGTGCTCTACAGCCTGGTGGCGCTCACCGTCTGGCAGTTCGGCGCGCCCATGGTCATCTTCCTCGCCGGGCTCAAGCAGGTGCCGAAGGAGTTGTACGAGGCGGCCGAGGTCGACGGTGCCGGACCGTTCAAGCGGTTCTGGAGCATCACGCTGCCGATGATCTCCCCGGTGCTCTTCTTCAACGTGCTTCTGGAGACGATCCACTCGTTCCAGATCTTCGGCTCGGCGTATGTCGTCTCCAACGCCACCTGCGGGCCGGCCGACTCCACACTTGTCTACACCTGTTACCTGTACCAAAAAGGCTTCAAGGAAGCCCAGATGGGCTTCGCCTCCGCGATGGCCTGGATGCTGCTGCTCGCCGTGGCGCTGGTGACGGTGGTCCTCTTCTGGTCCCAGAAACGGTGGGTGCACTACGAGGAGGCCTCCCGATGAGCAGCACCACGACCACCCCGCCGCGCAAGTCCCTGGAGCTGGGGCGCAAGCGCAGCGGATCGCTGGCCTGGCACGTCGGCGCCCTGCTGGTCCTCGCGGTCGTCCTGTATCCCGTCATCTGGGTCCTCGGTGCCTCGTTCAAGCCGAGCCGGGAGATCATCGGCAGCCTGGAGCTGTTCCCGACCAGCCCCATCCTGCAGAACTTCAAGGGGCTCGCCGACGGCATCGCGGACATCTCGATCGCGACGTTCTTCCAGAACTCCCTCTTCTACGCGCTCGGTTCCGTCGTCGGCATCGTGATCTCCTCCTCGCTGACGGCGTACGCCTTCGCCAAGATCCGGTTCGCCGGGCGCAACCTGCTGTTCTCGTTGATGATCGGCACGCTGCTGCTGCCGTATCACGTGCTGCTGATCCCGCAGTACGTGATGTTCCAGAAGATGGAACTGATCAACACCTACGTGCCGCTGCTGATCGGCAAGTTCCTGGCCACCGAGGCGTTCTTCGTCTTCCTCATGGTGCAGTTCATGAGGAACCTGCCGAAGGAACTGGACGAGGCGGCCCGCCTCGACGGCTGCGGGCATCTGCGGATCTACTGGTCGATCGTGCTGCCGCTGTGCCGGCCCGCACTCATCACCAGCGCGATCTTCACGTTCATCAACGCCTGGAACGACTTCATGGGCCCGCTGATCTACCTCAACGAGCCAAGCAAGTACACCGTGTCGCTGGGCATGATGATGTTCCGCGATCAGGAGGGTGTCGCCAACTACGGCGGCATGATCGCCATGTCGCTGGTGGCGCTGCTGCCCGTGCTGGCCTTCTTCCTCGCCTTCCAGCGCTACCTGATCGACGGTATGGCGACCTCCGGGCTGAAGGGCTGACACGCGCATGAAGGCTCGTACGGCATCCGCACCGGTATCGGCGTCCGCGCGGAAGCTCCCCAAGCGGGAGTCCGCCTTCGCCGAGCGGTTCGCGCTGTTCGCCGAGTGTCTGCTCACCGGCGTGTGGATCGCGATCGCCTCGCTGCCCGTGGTCACGTATCCCGCCGCGTTCGCCGCCGGGTCGCGGCATCTGCGGCGGCGTACGGCCCATGTGGAGGGCGGCTGGCGGGAGTTCGTCGCCGACTTCCGCGCGGCCGTGCGCGGCGGATGGATCGCCGGAGTGCTCGGCTGGGCCGCGGCCCTCGCGGTGTGGGTGGACGTCCAGGCCGTACGCGCCGGAATCCCCGGCGGCCCGCTGGTCGGGGCCGTCGGTCTGTTCGCCCTGATCGGGCTGGCCGTCGCCGGGCTGCGCGCGGCGGCGGTCTGGGAGCCCGGGGCGTCCTGGCGGGAGCTGCTCGCTGCCGCCGGGCGCCGGACAGTCCTCGACCCCGCCGGGTCGTTCCTGCTCGTAGGCGGGCTGGTCATGGTGGCCTGCACCGCCTGGTTCGTCCTGCCGCTTGCGGTCCCCGTCCTGGGGGCCGTCGCGGCGGCGGCCCTGGCCGTGGAGGAGCGCGGCCGGCGCCGCTGACCACCTGCCTTCCCCGGCCCGCACAAGGTCGGCGCTCCGGCGCCGCACCTCGCTCTGTCATGCCCCTGACTTCCCCCGCATGGAAAGGAAAGGCCGCATCTCATGGCTCCCATCCCCCGTAGGTCCATCCTCAAGGCGGCCGCCGTCGCCGGCGCCGCCGCCCAGTTCAGCTGGGCCTTGGGCGCGAAGGACGCGCAGGCCGCGCCGAGAGCCGAGGCCGCCGACGCGGACCCGGTGACCCTGGACTGGCTGGAGGAGGGCGGCCTCGGCGCCGCCCCCGGCTCGACCGTGGGCGTGCCCTGGCCGAAGGGCACGTACGAGAAGGACCAGACGTTCGCGCTCAAGGACGCCGACGGCAAGGAGGTGCCCGTCCAGTCCTGGCCGATCGGCTACTGGCCGGACGGCTCGCTGAAGTGGACCGCGCACGCGGTCGGCCCGGGCGCGGGCGCAGGCAAGCTCACGCTCGACGCCGGTTCGCCCGCCGCGCCCGAGAAGAAGGTCACGGTCGACAAGAGCGGCGGCACCATCACCGTCTCGACCGGCGTCATCACCGCGAAGATCGGCAAGAGCGGCTCCACGCTCGTCAAGTCGGTCACCCGTGGCTCGACGGAGATCGCCAAGGACGGCCGGCTCGTGCTGCTGCGGCAGCCCGAGGTCGAGGACGGTGACCAGGGCGCGGAGAAGTACGAGCGGTTCGACAGCGCCATCTCGAAGGCGGAGGTCGAGCAGGACGGGCCGGTCCGTGCCGTCGTCCGCATCGACGGCAAGCACCGCAAGGGCAGCCGGAGTTGGCTGCCCTTCTCGGTCCGGCTGTACTTCTACGCGGGCGGCGAGTCCTTCCGCATGGTGCACACCATCACCTTCGACGGCACGCAGGAGCCCGGAAAGGCCAGCGGCGACTTCATCCGCGGCATCGGCGTCCGGTTCACGGTGCCGATGCGCGACGCCGCGTACGACCGGCACATCCGCATCGGCGGCGAGGGCACCGGTCTGCTGCGCGAGGCCGTGAAGGGCATCACCGGGCTGCGCCGCGACCCGGGAGCGGCCATCCGGACCGCCCAGTTCGAGGGCAAGAAGCTGCCCGATCCGTCGACCTGGGACCAGCGGGTGACGACCCGGCTCCAGTACATCCCCGAATGGGGCGACTACACCCTCTCGCAGCTCTCCGCCGACGGCTTCGGCGTGCGCAAGCGCACCAAGAAGGGCCACGGCTGGATCCCGGCCGGCGGTGGCCGGCGGGCCAGCGGCTTCGGGTACGTCGGCGGCGCGAGCGGTGGATTCGCCTTCGGGCTGCGGGACTTCTGGGAGAAGTTCCCCGCCCAGCTCGACATCCGGGACGCCCAGACCGACGAGGCCGAGGTCACCATGTGGCTCTGGTCGCCCGAGGCACAGCCCATGGACCTGCGCTTCTACCACGACGGCATGGGCCAGGACACGTTCCCCGAGCAGCTCGAAGGCCTCAACATCACCTACGAGGACTACGAGCCCGGCTTCGGCACCCCGTACGGCATCGCCCGCACCAGCGAACTCCTCTTCTGGGCCCACGAGTCCACGCCGAGCGCCGAGGCGATGGCCAAGCAGGTGAATGCCGTCCGCACACCGGCGCAGCTCGCCGCCCCGCCCAAGCACCTCATCAAGGCGGGAGTCTTCGGCAGGCTGTTCTCCGAGCCGGACCGCTCCACCGCCGCCAAGGCGAAGGTCGAGGACCACCTCGACTTCCTCTTCACCTATTACAAGGACCAGGTGGAGATGCGGCGTTGGTACGGCTTCTGGGACTACGGCGACATCATGCACTCGTACGACCCCAGTCGGCACCAGTGGTGCTACGACGTCGGCGGCTATGCGTGGGACAACTCCGAGCTCTCGCCGGACCTGTGGCTCTGGTTCGCGTACATGCGCTCGGGCCGCTCCGACATCTTCCGCTTCGCCGAGGCCATGACCCGGCACACCGGCGAGGTCGACGTCTACCACCTCGGCAAGTGGGCGGGCCTGGGCACCCGCCACGGCGTCCAGCACTACGCCGACAGCGCCAAGCAGCAGCGCATCGCCAACACCACCTACCGCCGCTACTACTACTTCCTCACCGCGGACGAACGCGTCGGCGACCTCATGCACGCCAACGTCGACTCCGACGAGACGTTCCTGGTCCTCGACCCGATCCGCAAGATCCGCACCGAGCCGTACGAGCCGGACCGCAACGCCCTCTCGATCGGGTTCGGCACCGACTGGAGCGGACTGGTCTCCGCGTGGCTCACCGAGTGGGAGCGGCGCGGACCCAAGTGGGAGAAGGCGAAGGCGCGGGTCCTGTCGACGATGGAGACCATCGCCGCCCAGCCCAACGGGTTCGTCCAGGGCACCGCCCTGTACGACCTGGACACCGGGAAGTTCGCCGTCGCGGAGAAGCCCGTGGTCGGGGTCTCGCACCTCTCGGCGATGTTCGGCCTGGTGGAGCTGAACGCCGAACTGCTCGACCAGATCGACATGCCCAAGTTCAAGGAGGCGTGGCTCGACTACTGCCGCTACTTCAACGCCACCAAGGCGGAACAGGCCGCCCGCTACGGCTCCAACTTCGGCAACCTGCTCCTCTTCCAGGGCCACTCGCGGCAGGACGCGTACGCCGCCGCCCAGTTGGGCGACGACAAGCTGGCCGCGCGTGCGTGGCGGCAGTTCTACAACAGCGCCGACCCGTGGGACTACAAGGAGTCGACGGACTGGTCCACGAAGAAGATCGAGGGCCCGACCGGCCTGGTCCCCGGCAGTGAGGCGGCGTGGGTGTCCACCAACGCGACGGCGCTGTACGGGCTGGCGGCGATCCAGAACCTGGCGCTGGTGGGCGACAAGATGCCGTGACGCTCCGCTGGGGGCGCCGGGTATGTGCGGGTCCACTGTGGCTGGGCGCGCAGTTCCCCGCGCCCCTTACAGGGGCGTGTCAGTTAGCGCATCTTTCCTAGCGTCTCCCGCACTCGTCGTGTGTCTCGGATTCGCTGCTCGTATGTCGCACCGATCGCGAGCAGCAGTAGACCGGCGAGTGCGGGAGGTACCCAACGGGGGAGTGCCCCTGCCATCTGGGCGATGTACGGGGCGAGTTCGTGCAGCGTCACCAGTGCGAGGACGCTGCCGCCCAGCACGAGCGGGGCCTGGAGGCGGTGGCGGGCGCCCGCGAGGGTGACCAGTAGGGCGGCCGTGCCCAGCAGGAGGGGGCGCGGCCAGTCCGGGTCGGTCCATGCCGTGAGGAGGCTCGGGAGCAGGGTCACCGACAGAGCCGGTCCGTACGCCGTCCAGGACGAGGCCTGGGGGTCGCGCCTCCTGCGGACGAACCCGACTACCAGCGCCGGGACGGTCACGGGCAGGGTGTACGCCTCCGGGGCGCCGACCTCCCAGGACGCCAGGCGGACCCAGGTGGCCAGGACGAACAGCGCCGCCGCCGCATAGCCCAGTTGTCGGCGGTCCGGGCGGACGGCCGTGCCCGCCGTGATCACGCCGCAGACGCCCAGGACGAGGGCGAGCGTCGGCGGTTCCGTGACCGCGAGGCCGATGGCCACCAGCGCGGCGACGGCGCCAGTGACCTCGACGGACATCGTCAGCGTGGCGTCCCTGAGCCGGGCCGCGAGCAGCGCTGCCGTGCTCGGAACCGCCAGGACGAGCAGCGCGATGTGGTGCGGCTGCCAGTCCAGGGACGCCCCGGTGGCGCAGGTGAGCGCGGTGGCGTACGCGAGGCAGGAGGCGGCCGAGACGGCGCGGACTTGCTGCCCGGCCCGGGTGGCGGCCGCCGCGAACAGGGCGGTCAGGGTCGCGAGGACGGTGAGGGTCGCGGCTTCGGCGGCCAGTGCGAGGACGACGAGATGGAGAGAGGTGAGCAGGGCCGGATAGAGGGAGGGGTGGGGGAGAGGTGCGGGTCGGTCGTCCGTCGGGCGTCCGTACGCCGCTGCTGTGAGCGCCGCTGCCGTGATGACGCCGTCCGTCAACAGGGCGGCCAGGTACGGGAGTTCGAGAGTGGCGGGCAGTATGAGCGCCGTACCCCAGGCCAGGATCAGCGCGCCGGTCAGCAGCAAGGGGCGGTACGGGCCGGTTCGGTCGAGCCGGAATGCCAGGGCCAGGACCGTGGCGACCGCGGCCAGTACCAGGGGAGCCGTCTCCGCGTTCGGCGGCCAGGGTCCGGCGACCGTCACCGCGTCGCGGGCGTTCGAAGGCGCCCCGGACCACGTGCGCGCCGCCCAGCCGACCGGACCCAGGACCACCATGGTGACCAGGGGCAGAGTCCAGGCCACCGCGAGGGCCTGGACGCCGGCGGAGGACCACCACAGGCCCCGGCGGACGGCCTCCGGCAGCCAGGTGCCCCGTACGGCCAACAGTGCGATGCCGCAGGCCAGATAGGCCGGCACCGTCCACGCGTCGGGCAGCACCGAGCGCAGGACGCCACCGGTCGCGGCGACGGCGATCAGGCCGGCGGCCAGCGAGATCCAGGGAGCCGTCTTCGTGGCCGGGGCCTGCCATGCCGCCCCCAGCGCGATCGCCGCGGCGAGGGTGAGGAGCGCCGCCGCACGGGCGGCGGCGCTCGGTCCTGTGGCATCCAAGGACAGCAGGCCGGCGGCCAGTACGCCCAAGGTGCCGGTCCCGTACGCGCCGACCGCGGCGACGACCCGGACGGACCGGACGGGCGCCCGGAGCGCCAGCGCCGCGTCGAACGCGGCCGTTACCAGCATCGCCGCGGTCATCGTGTGATCGCCCGCACCGGCCGCCACCGCCCAGAGGAGCAGCGGGAGTTGGGCCGTCGCCATGGCTGCCGGGAGAGGCAGGCGCAGGGGCAGGGCGTCGAGGGATCGTCCGTACGCCGCCCACAGCAGGGCCAGCAGCGCGGCCGCGGCGGCCGCGTACCCGGTGCCGTCCACGTCAGGGAAGGCGACCTCGTGCAGGGCGTAGGCGTCGAGCACCGTCAGGGCGAGGCCGAGGCCCGCCACCGACTCGGCCGTCGAGCGGAGTCCGCGCTTCAGGAGCGCGAGGGGTGCGGCGAGCGCGGCGAAGGTGACCGTACCGAGTACCGCGGCCCGCCCGGCGATCCCCAGCTGCCCCCAACTGACCAGCGTGAACGCGATCGCCGCGACGGTCAGCAGGGTGCCGCCGAGCACGAGCAGCGCATTCTGCACACCGGGAGCCGTGGCCTCGGGCCTGCGGAGGCGAGGCGCGGGCGCCGGCCCGAAAGCAGGGGCTGACGCCTGTGCCTGTGACCGTGCCTGTGCCCGTGCCTGGGCCGACTGGAGCACGCCCAGCAGCCAGGCCCGGCGGGCCAGCAACTGGGCCCTGCGTGCGTCGAGTCGCCACAGCTCGTGGTCGAGGATCCGCAACTCCTCGGCCGGGGGCGGGATGTTCGTCATGCTCCGGAGTGTGGTCCCCGTCACGTCGTACGGCATGAGCGCACGTACTCAGGGCGTACTCAGATCGGGGCGTGCGTGGATCCACCACGGACGGGCCGCGGCCGGGCAGACTCGGCACATGGACTGGACGCATTACCGCTTCCGCAGCCTGTGGGGCCTCGCCGCGCCCCTCGACGACGTCTACGACGCGCTGGCCGACGCCGAGCGCTACCCGCGGTGGTGGCCGCAGGTGCGCGAGGTGACACCCCTCGACGAACGCACCGGAGTCGTCCGCATCCGCTCGGTCCTGCCGTACGACCTGGTGTTCACGGGGCGGGAGCTGCGCCGAGACCCGACGGCCGGGGTCCTGGAGATCGCGATGACGGGTGACGTGAACGGCTGGGCGCGGTGGACCCTCGCCCCCGACGGGCCGGGCACGCGGGCCCGCTACGACCAGGAGGTCCACGTGGCCAAGCCCCTGCTGCGGCGGTTCGCCGTGCCGGGACGGCCCGTGTTCCGCGCCAACCACGCGCTGATGATGCGGGCGGGGCGGCGGGGCCTGGTCGCGTACCTTCGCGGGAACCGTGAAGCGGTTTGAAGGAAACGCACGGAGACCTGTATTGTTCGGTGCGTTCCCGGGCGATTAGCTCAGTGGGAGAGCGCTTCGTTCACACCGAAGAGGTCACTGGTTCGAACCCAGTATCGCCCACCGGGAAAGGCCGGTCCGTCACAGACGGACCGGCCTTTTGCATGGCACGGCTCAAGCCGCCTGCGAGAGTTCGGGACGCAGCGGCCAGGCCGGATCGACCACTTCCTCCGTGCCGCTGCGCGCGAACCACGCCTGCAGACCGCGCGCCTGCGCCGCATGCCAGACGGCCTGCAGGGTGTGCAGTTCGGCCGGCGAGTACCGCTCCAGGCGGGCGGCGAAACGGCGCCCGACCGCCCGTACGACCTCCAGTGAGGCCAGTGCGTCGGCCGCCGCGTCATGCGCTTCCGCCAGCTCCACCTCGTAGTGCGCGCACAGGTCGGTGAGCGTGCGGCGGCCTTTGCGGTAGCGGTCCAGATACTTGTCGAGGACCCGCGGATCGATGACACGCAACGGTGCGGTCTCGAACCAGTGGCCCAGGGAAGACGCCCGGTGCCGACGCAACTCCCGGTCGAGCAGCGTCAGATCGAAGGGCGCGTTCATCACCACGAGCGGGCGTCCGGCCGCGCTCTGCTCGGCCAGCTCCCTGGCTATCTCCTCCATCACCGGCGACGGCCAACGGCCGTTGAGCTGCAGGAACCCGTCCGTCAGCCCGTGTATCGCCGTGGCACCCTCGGGCACCGACACCCCCGGATTCACCAGCCAGCGGCGCACGCGCGGCCGGCTCCCGGGAGCGTCCTGGACGACTACAGCGGCCGACACGATCCGGTCGGTTTCCACGTCGACACCCGTCGTCTCGGTGTCGAACGCGGTGAGAGGGCCTTCGTACCAGCACGTCATACGCACACAACTCCTCGTTCACCTTCGGCAGTTGACGCGCCGTCCCCTGCCCTATTTGTGATACCCGGGCTGTTTGCGCCGTACGCCGGAAGGAGACAACAGAGATACGGGTCTTTGCAGTTCAGCGGCCCGTCGCGGGAATCCACCTGATTCGGAAGGCTGTTGGACATGGCGCTTGCGCAGCCCGAGCAGAGCGGGCTGCTGCCCCAGCGGACGGCAGCGCATCGCGGCTCGTTGGCCACCACCGCCTGCATGGAGACCTTGCAGGTCGGCTATCTGCACGCGGTCGCGGCGGCGGCGGGCTGTTCTCTGTCCCAGCCATTTCCGGACAACGGCATCGACTGGCACGTCAGCCACAGCGCCCCCGGGCACACGGTCGACGACGAAGTCACCATCAAGGTGCAGCTCAAGTGCACGTACCAGATCCCGCCGAACCCCGCGGGCCCCGCCTTCTCCTTCACGCTCGACAACGCCCACCTGGAGAAGCTGGCCCGCACCCCGGTCTCGGTGCACAAAATACTGGTCGTGATGCTCGTGCCCAGATCCCAGGACGACTGGCTGCGGGCCAGCCACGACCGCCTGGACCTGCGGCACTGCTGCTACTGGATCAACCTCGCCGGACACCGGATCACCGGCCGGCGCAGGACCACCGTGCGGATACCGACCTCGCGCATCTTCGACGACCGCGCGCTCTGCGAGATCATGACGCGGATCGGTACGGGAGGCAGACCGTGACGCACCGCCCAATCGACGAACCCGTACGACCAGTCAGGCCACACCCCGTCGAGACACCCGGGGTGTGGGACCACCCACCCCGGCCCGACCAGGTCGACCCGGCCGTCCTCGGTGCGCTTCTGCACCGGCACGGCTGGCGGCGCCGCGGCGGAGCCGCCGGACGGTACGGCCGCTGGACCCCACCCGGGCCCGGCAGCTTCGGCACCAGCCTGCTGGTGCCGGAGAACCGGGCCTTTCCCGACAGCGAGGACCTGCTCGGCGAGGCCCTCGTCGCCCTGTCCCGCAGCGGCTCGCCGTCCGCCCGCGACGTGCTGGTCGGCCTCGCCGTGCCCAGCGACGAGATCCGCTGGTGGCGGGACGTGCCGACGGGCCCGGCCGGCGTCGCGCAGTGGACCGTCGAGGAGCAGCTGCGTTCGGCCGCCCGCCAGATGCTTCTCGCGGGCGCGCTCGCCTCCCGCGCGCGGGCCGGCTACTACGGCGCCCGCCACCGCAGGCCCGCCGCCGCTTCCCTGGAGAACGTGCTCGTCGGGGCCGCGCCCGGCGGCCGGCAGCTCACCGCGTTCGTGCCCGTCGCCACCGGCCGGCCGCTCGCCGTACGGCTCCACCACGCGCTGTACGCGGCCCGCGAGGCCATCGACTACAAACGCGCCACCGGTGGCATGGACGCCTTCGACGGAGCCGTCGAGGCGGGCGTCAGCCATGAACTCATGGAGGCGCTGGTCGCCCTCGTGCGGGGCACCGAAGGAGCCCGGATCGCCGTCGAGTGGGCGCCCGCCGCCGGAGTGCCCGAAGGCTGCGCGGCACCCGCCGAACCCGTCGAGTTCTCGCCCGGTGACCTGCCCGTGCTCCGCGAGGCAGGCGCCCGCTATCTGCGCGACGAGCCGTCCGTCTCCGTGCGCATCACCGGAACCGTGGTGCGGATGCGCAGGTCGGAGCCGCGCGGCGAGGGGAGCGTACGACTGCGGATCATCGCCGGGGCCGACGTTCCACACGTACGGATGACGCTCGACGAGGAGGCGTACCGGATCGCGGGGCAGGCCCATCTGGTCGGGCTTCCGGTGCGCGTGCACGGGCGGCTGGAGCGCCGCGGGGGGTTCCGGCGGCTGACCGGGGCGTCCGGGGTGACGCCCGTGGAGGTGGACGAGGCGGACCGGGACCGGCTGATGAAGTCGCTCCAGGAGACCGCGGAGGTCACGGCCTTCTTCGAGGAGACGTGCGGCGGGGACTGACTCCGGGGGATCGGGAACCGTTTCGCGAGGGGGGCTCCGGGCTCGGTACGATCGACCCTGTCTATCGCGCGTGCAAGTGAAGATGCGCGCGCCCCTTGCAGGTAGGAGAGTCCGGTGTCAGACGTCCGTGTGGTCATCCAACGCGATTCCGAGCGGGAAGAGCGCGTGGTGACGACGGGCACTACGGCGGCCGAGCTCTTCGCCGGTCAGCGCACCATCGTCGCGGCCCGCGTCGCCGGTGAACTGAAGGACCTCGCGTACGAGGTGGCGGACGGCGAGACCGTCGAGGCGGTCGAGATCTCCTCGGAGGACGGTCTCAACATCCTGCGGCACTCCACCGCGCACGTCATGGCGCAGGCCGTCCAGGAGCTGTTCCCCGAGGCCAAGCTGGGCATCGGCCCGCCGGTCAAGGACGGCTTCTACTACGACTTCGATGTCGAGAAGCCGTTCACGCCCGAGGATCTCAAGGCCGTCGAGAAGAAGATGCAGGAGATCCAGAAGCGCGGGCAGCGCTTCTCGCGGCGTGTGGTGACGGACGAGGCCGCGCGGGAAGAGCTGGCGTCGGAGCCGTACAAGCTGGAGCTCATCGGTATCAAGGGCTCGGCCTCTTCGGACGACGGCGCGGACGTCGAGGTGGGCTCCGGCGAGCTGACCATCTACGACAACCTCGACGCCAAGACCGGCGACCTGTGCTGGAAGGACCTCTGCCGTGGTCCGCACCTGCCGACCACCCGGAACATCCCGGCGTTCAAGCTGATGCGCAACGCCGCCGCCTACTGGCGCGGCAGCGAGAAGAACCCGATGCTCCAGCGCATCTACGGCACCGCCTGGCCCTCCAAGGAAGAGCTGAAGGCCCACCTGGAGTTCCTCGCCGAGGCCGAGAAGCGCGACCACCGCAAGCTGGGCAACGAGCTGGACCTGTTCTCCATCCCGGAACAGATCGGTTCGGGTCTCGCCGTCTTCCACCCCAAGGGTGGTGTGATCCGCCGGGTCATGGAGGACTACTCGCGGCGCCGCCACGAGGAAGAGGGCTACGAGTTCGTCTACACCCCGCACGCCACGAAGGGGAAGCTCTTCGAGACCTCGGGCCACCTGGACTGGTACGCCGACGGCATGTACCCGCCCATGCAGCTCGACGAGGGCGTGGACTACTACCTCAAGCCCATGAACTGCCCGATGCACAACCTGATCTTCGACGCCCGCGGCCGCTCGTACCGTGAACTGCCGCTGCGGCTCTTCGAGTTCGGCACCGTGTACCGGTACGAGAAGTCGGGCGTCGTGCACGGTCTGACCCGCGCCCGGGGCTTCACGCAGGACGACGCGCACATCTACTGCACCCGCGAGCAGATGGCCGAGGAGCTCGACCGGACGCTCACCTTCGTCCTCGGGCTGCTGCGCGACTACGGGTTGACCGACTTCTACCTGGAGCTGTCCACCAAGGACCCGGAGAAGTTCGTCGGCTCCGACGAGGCCTGGGAGGAGGCCACCGAGACGCTGCGGCAGGTGGCCGAGAGGCAGGGCCTCCCGCTGGTCCCGGACCCGGGCGGCGCCGCCTTCTACGGGCCGAAGATCTCCGTCCAGACCAAGGACGCCATCGGCCGCACCTGGCAGATGTCGACGATCCAGCTGGACTTCAACCTGCCGGAGCGGTTCGACCTGGAGTACACAGGACCCGACGGCGCCAAGCAGCGTCCTGTCATGATCCACCGGGCCCTCTTCGGCTCCATCGAGCGGTTCTTCGCGGTGCTCCTGGAGCACTACGCGGGCGCGTTCCCGGCGTGGCTGGCGCCCGTGCAGGCGGTGGGCATCCCGATCGGTGACGCGCACGTGGACTACCTGCAGAAGTTCGCCGCGGACGCGAAGAAGCAGGGCCTGCGGGTCGAGGTCGACTCGTCGTCGGACCGCATGCAGAAGAAGATCCGGAACGCGCAGAAGCAGAAGGTCCCCTTCATGGTCATCGCGGGCGACGAGGACATGGCCAACGGCGCCGTCTCCTTCCGTTACCGCGACGGCTCCCAGGAGAACGGCATCCCGCTCGACGAGGCCCTCGCGAAGATCGCGAAGGTGGTCGAGGAGCGGGTGCAGGTCTGATCCGTACACGACGGAAGGCCCCCGGGGAGCTCGGTTCCCCGGGGGCCTTCCGGCACCCGGGGACACCCCGCGAACAGGCGAAGCCATATGCTGCACCACATGACGAGTGAGCCCGAGCAGCAGATCGGAGTCGGCACACAGGACGCGTTCCAGCGCCTGTGGACGCCCCACCGGATGGCGTACATCCAGGGTGAGAACAAGCCCACCGGTCCGGGGGCCGACGACGGCTGCCCGTTCTGCTCGATCCCGGCGAAATCAGACGAGGACGGGCTCATCATCAGGCGCGGCGAGCAGGTCTACGCGGTGCTCAACCTCTACCCGTACAACGGCGGGCACCTGATGGTCGTGCCCTACCGCCACGTCGCGGACTACACCGACCTGACCGCCCCGGAGACCGCCGAACTCGGCGAGCTGACGAAGCAGGCGATGGTCGCCCTGCGCACCGCGTCCGGCGCGCACGGCTTCAACATCGGTATGAACCAGGGCACGGTCGCGGGGGCCGGTATCGCCGCCCACCTCCACCAGCACATCGTGCCGCGCTGGGGCGGCGACACGAACTTCATGCCGGTTGTCGGCCACACGCGGGTGCTGCCCCAACTCCTCGCGGACACGCGGAAGATGCTCGCGGATGCCTGGCCGGCGGTTTGAGCTCCCGCCTGTTCGGTTCGTGACCTGCGCGTAGTGGTCGGCTGGTCGCGCCCACGCGGCGGAGCCGCACGATGTCACAGCCCCGCGCCCCTTACGGGGCGCCCAACCAGAGGTCTACGCGTCGTAAACGTCGGCCTTCCTGGGTGACGCGTCCTGGACCGCTGTGCTCAGGAATGCCGAGCGGTTGCCGAACTTCTCGGTGTCCACGCCGTTGTCGTTCAGGACGCGGATCGACGCCGCGTGCACCACCCGCAGGACGGGCGTCGCGGCGCGCAGGGCGTCGTCGGCCATGAAGCGGTGCCGCCAGGGCTGGGCCGCCCAGGCGTGGCGCAGACCGAAGGGCTCCGGGAGGACCAGCTTGCCGCCGAGCCAGTCGAGGAGCGGCGGATACCAGGTGAAGGGGGCGCGCACCGCGAGCCGTACGACCTCGTCGGCGTCGACCAGCGGCAGCTTCTGCTGGCGGGTCTCCCAGAACCTGACGGTCTTGGCGACCTCCTTCACCTTGGCCTCGGGCGCGCTGGTGAAGAGGGAGTGCACGGGCCCCAGGGCATGGCCGGTGACCTCGATGCGCAGCGTTTCGTGCAGCACGGTCACCGTGATCAGCATGGTGATGATCAACTGGCCGTCCCAGAGCGTCCACTGGACCCCGAGATAGTGCCGGTCGCCGCTGCCGAACTGCTGCTTGTTGCAGATGTCCTGGATGGCGTGCGTCTTGACCTGGTACGCGTCCACGTCCGTGCCGCCCGGCCGGGACACCGCCTTGGCGTTCTCACCGATCGGCGTGACCACCCAGTGCTTTATCGAAGGCGCCGGGAAACCACCGGTGTTGAGCGGACCGCGCTCCAGCATGCGCAGCTGGTCGTGGATCGACCTGATGACGTCCCAGCTGCGGAACGGGTGGATCTCCTTGGTGGCGTCGGCCGACACCAGGTCCTCGGCGAGCTGCCAGCTGCCCCAGCGGGTGCCCATGCCCAGTATCCCCTTGGGCCCCGCGTAGAAGACCGAGTTGGACTGCTGCTCGGCGCTGAGCCGGGCCAGGCCCTGGCGCAGCCGCTCGGCCGCGGTCTCGCCGGGGCTGCCGGGCACCGCCTCGGGGATCTTGGCGCCGATGCCGCCCCCGGACAGCAGCGCGCTCCAGCGCTCCCGCAGATCCTTGGCCGTGCGCTCGCAGATCTGCTTCGCCCAGACCCAGCCGACGACCGGGGCGACGATGGCCGCGCGTGCGTACCAGGCCCAGAAGCCGGTGAACGGCATCCGGAGCAGGAAGACCACGGCCAGGGCGCCCACCCCGACCAGGAGGGCGGTGGCGAGGGCGCCGGCCCGCTTGTCCTCGACCTTGGTGATCGTCCGGCGGATCTGGAAGACCAGCAGCCAGACGAGCAGGCCGGGCAGGAAGAGCAGGCCGGTCAGCACCATCACGGCCGTGAGCCAGCTGTCGCGCTCCTTGCGGATGCGGTTCGCCGCCAGGCAGTGCTCGACGATGACCTGCGGCTCCGTGCCGAACGACTGGATGAGCGGTTTGCGGCCGCCGCCGAGCATGCGCAGCTGCACGGCGCGGGCGAAGGCCTCGCCCAGGTTCGGCTTGCAGATCGTCGCCCACTTGCGGCCCGGTTTGACGCTCGACTGGTGCCATTCGCTGTTGGCGTCGAGGATCTTGTCGACGGGACTGTCCCGGTAGGCCGCCGAGGCCAGCGCGAACGTCGCCGCAGTCTGCCCCGCGGAACCCGAGAGCGGAATCTGCGCTCCGGGCCTGAAATCGAATCCGTCGTCCGCCACTGCCGCCCCCATCGCCGCCGTGCTCCGCTGTTGCGGCTTTTCCCGACTTCCGTGCTCCGCACACCTGTTGATCAGGTCATCGTCTTGATCAGGTTCTCAGAGTATCCGCCGGGACCGACATTCGTCGGCGGACGACCGAAGCCGTCCGCCGACTCTGATGGAGATCCAATGGAGATCAACTAGTGCGGGTCCTGAGCCTGTTCGCGGATCTTCTCGGCCAACTGCGGCGGCATCGGCTCGTGCCGGGCGTAGGCGCGGCTGAAGCGCGCGGTGCCGTGCGAGAGGGAGCGCAGATCGACCGCGTACCGCCCGATCTCGATCTCGGGGACCTCGGCCCGTACGAGAGTCCGGCCGCCGCCGGCCTGCTCGGTGCCGACGACGCGGCCGCGGCGCCCCGACAGGTCGCTCATCACGGCGCCCACGTACTCGTCGCCGACCAGGACGGTCACCTCGGCGACCGGCTCCAGGAGGTGGATCCGGGCGTCGGCCGCCGCCTCCCGCAGGGCCAGTGCGCCGGCGGTCTGGAACGCGGCGTCCGAGGAGTCCACCGAGTGCGACTTGCCGTCGAGCAGCGTGACCCGTACGTCGACGAGCGCGTACCCCGCGGCCAGCCCCCTGGCGGCCTGTGCCCGTACGCCCTTCTCGACGGACGGGATGAACTGCCGGGGCACGGCGCCGCCGACGACCTTGTCGACGAACTCGATACCGGATCCGCCGGGCAGCGGCTCGACCTCGATCTCGCAGATCGCGTACTGGCCGTGCCCGCCCGACTGCTTCACGTGCCGGCCGCGCCCGGCCGACCTGGCGGCGAACGTCTCCCGTAGGGAGACCTTGTGCGGTATGACGTCGACCTGGACTCCGTAGCGGCTGCGCAGCCGCTCCAGGGCTACGTCCGCGTGGGCCTCGCCCAGACACCAGAGGACCACCTGGTGGGTGTTCTGGTTCTGTTCGAGCCGCATCGTCGGATCCTCGGCGACCAGCCGGCTCAGGCCCTGCGAGAGCTTGTCCTCGTCCGCCTTGCTGTGTGCCTGGATGGCGAGCGGCAGCAGCGGGTCGGGCATCTCCCACGGCGCCATGAGCAGCGGGTCGTCCTTGGCCGAGAGGGTGTCCCCGGTCTCGGCGCGGTTGAGCTTGGCCACGCACGCCAGGTCTCCCGCGATGGCGTGCGTGAGGACACGCTGCTGCTTGCCGAACGGCGCGGACAGGGCGCCGATGCGTTCGTCGACGTCGTGGTCCTCGTGGCCGCGGTCGGCGAGCCCGTGCCCGGAGACGTGCACCGTCTCGTCGGGGCGCAGCGTTCCGGAGAACACGCGGACCATCGAGACCCGGCCGACGTACGGGTCGGACGCGGTCTTCACGACCTCGGCAACCAGCGGCCCGTTCGGGTCGCAGGCCTTGACCTGGCGGGACCTGCCGTCCGGTGTGGTGACCGTCGGGGCCTCGCGCTCCAGCGGGGTCGGGAAGCCGCCGGTGACGAGTTCGAGGAGCTCCACCGTGCCGATGCCCTGGCGGGCGCCCTCGGCCGCCGGAGCGGCGGCCAGCACGGGGAAGAAGACCCCGCGTGCCACGGCCCGCTCCAGGTCCTGCACGAGTGTCTCGAAGTCGATCTCCTCGCCGCCGAGATAGCGGTCCATGAGGGTCTCGTCCTCGCTCTCGGCGATGATTCCCTCGATCAGCCGGTTGCGGGCCTCCTCGATGAGCGGCAGCTGCTCGGGGCCCGGCTCGGACTCCTTGCGCTCCCCGGAGGAGTAGTCGAACAGCCGCTGGGAGAGCAGCCCGATCAGGCCGGTCACCGGAGCGTGCCCGTCCGGCCCCTGCGGGCCGTGCAGCGGCAGGTACAGCGGCAGTACGGCGTCGGGGTCGTCGGCGCCGAAGGCCTGCGCGCAGGTCCGCGTCATCTCGTCGAAGTCGGCTCTGGCCGCTTCCAGGTGTGTGACCACGATGGCCCGCGGCATGCCGACCGCCGCGCACTCCTCCCACACCATGCGGGTCGAGCCGTCCACGCCGTCCGAGGCCGAGACGACGAAGAGGGCCGCGTCCGCCGCTCGCAGACCGGCCCTCAACTCGCCGACGAAATCGGCGTATCCGGGGGTGTCCAGAATGTTGATCTTGTACCCGTCCCATTCGACGGGGACCAGGGAGAGCTGCACCGAGCGCTGCTGCCGGTGCTCGATCTCGTCGTAGTCGGAGACGGTGCCGCCGTCCTCCACGCGGCCCGCCCTGTTGACCGCTCCCGCCGTCAGCGCGAGAGCCTCCACCAGAGTCGTCTTGCCCGATCCGCTGTGGCCGACCAGCACCACATTCCGTACGGACGCGGGGTGGTCGGCCGCTGTAGCCCTGCCGGCGGCTCCGGGGTGTGCGTTTGCCTTGTCGCCCATGGCCTTGCCTCCCGTGCACGGTGAGGTCACTGTGGGCGCGGACACGCGGCGCCGCGTGCGGTGGCGGCTCCGGCGACGCCCGCGGTGTCTTCGAGCTTTGCACTCGTGTCACGGCGCGTCCATACAGCGGACGTGATCGCGCCGTCTCCCGTAGGTCATCCGTAGGTCATCCGCGGGGAGTCGCGCCCGGATGTCATCAGGCCGTGACCCGGGGCGCGGGTGCCCGACCGTCGCACACGCGCACGCGTGGCTACGATGGGCCAGCCGGTGGCCAGCAGGGGCCGCGCGGCCACACCGACCAATCGGGAAGGCCATGCTGAACAAGTACGCGCGTGCATTCTTCACGCGTGTCCTCACACCGTTCGCCGCGTTTCTCATCCGCCGGGGGGTGAGCCCCGACACGGTCACCCTCCTGGGTACGGCCGGAGTGGTGGTGGGCGCACTGGTCTTCTTCCCCATGGGGGAGTTCTTCTGGGGCACGATCGTCATCACGCTGTTCGTGTTCTCGGACCTCGTCGACGGCAACATGGCGCGCCAGCTGGGCCGCTCCAGCCGCTGGGGCGCCTTCCTCGACTCGACCCTCGACCGGGTCGCCGACAGCGCGGTCTTCGGCGGCTTCGCGCTCTGGTACGCGGGCAGCGGCGACGACAACGTCCTGTGCGCCGTCTCGATCTTCTGTCTGGCCAGCGGCCAGGTGGTGTCGTACACCAAGGCGCGCGGCGAGTCGATCGGTCTGCCCGTCGCCGTCAACGGACTCATCGAGCGCGCCGAGCGCCTGGTGATCTCGCTGGTCGCGGCCGGTCTCGCGGGCATGCACACGTTCGGTGTGCCGGGCATCGACATCCTTCTGCCGATCGCGCTGTGGATCGTCGCCGTCGGCAGCCTCGTCACGCTGATCCAGCGTGTCGTCACGGTGCGCCGGGAGGCCGCCGAGGCGGATGCCGCGACCGCGAAGGAAAACGCCTCGCAGGAAAGCGTTGCCCAGGACGGTGCCGCGCAGGAAGGTGCCCCGCAGAGCAGTTCGCAGAACAGCGAGGCCACGTCGTGAGCAGTCTGAAGGGGCAGCTGACGTACGCGGCGTACGCCGCGGGCTGGGGAGCCGTCAAGAAGCTCCCCGAGCCCGTTGCCGTACGGCTGGGCCGGACCATCGCCGACCTCGCCTGGAAGCGGCGCGGCAAGGGCGTACGACGCCTTGAGTCGAACTACGCGCGCGTGCTGCCCGACGCGACCCCGGAGCGGCTCGCCGAGCTCTCCCGGGCGGGCATGCGCTCGTACCTGCGCTACTGGATGGAGTCCTTCCGGCTGCCCGTCTGGAGCAAGGAGCGCATCAAGGGCGGTTTCGACGGCAAGGACCTCCACTATCTGACCGAGGGGCTGGCCGCCGGCAACGGCGTCATCCTCGCCCTGCCGCACCTGGGCAACTGGGACCTCGCGGGCGCCTGGGTCACCACCGAGCTGGAGACGTCGTTCACGACGGTCGCCGAGCGGCTGGAGCCGGAGAAGCTGTACGACCGGTTCGTCGCCCATCGCGAGGGCCTCGGCATGGAGGTCCTGCCGCACAGCGGCGGCACCGCGTTCGGCACGCTGGCCCGGCGGCTGCGCGAGGGCGGCCTCGTCTGCCTGGTCGCGGACCGTGATCTGTCCGCGTCGGGCGTCGAGGTGAAGTTCTTCGGCGAGGCCACGCGGATGCCGGCCGGACCCGCGCTGCTCGCCCAGCAGACCGGCGCGCTGCTGCTGCCGGTGACGCTCTGGTTCGACGACTCGCCCGTGATGCGGGGCCGGGTCCATCCACCCGTCGACGTCCCCGAGTCAGGTAGCCGGGCCGAGAAGACGTCTGTCATGACGCAGGCGCTGGCCGATGCCTTCGCCACGGGGATCGCCGACCATCCGGAGGACTGGCACATGCTCCAGCGCTTGTGGCTCGCCGACCTGGAGCCCCGCTCCGGCCCGGCCGACGGGGAGTCCCGTTCCGGGCCGCCCGGCGGGGAGAGGCCGTGAAGATCGGCATCGTCTGCCCGTACTCCTGGGACGTCCCCGGGGGCGTCCAGTTCCACATCCGCGATCTGGCGGAGCACCTCATCCGCCTCGGGCACGAGGTGTCCGTCCTCGCACCCGCGGACGACGAGACCCCCCTGCCGCCGTACGTCGTCTCGGCGGGCCGCGCGGTCCCGGTGCCGTACAACGGGTCGGTCGCCCGCCTCAACTTCGGGTTCCTGTCGGCCGCGCGGGTGCGGCGCTGGCTGCACGACGGCACGTTCGACGTGATCCACATCCACGAACCCGCCTCGCCCTCCCTCGGCCTGCTGGCCTGCTGGGCCGCGCAGGGGCCGATCGTCGCCACCTTCCACACGTCGAACCCGCGGTCCCGGGCGATGATCGCCGCGTATCCGATCCTGCAGCCCGCGCTGGAGAAGATCAGCGCGCGGATCGCGGTGAGCGAGTACGCGCGGCGCACCCTCGTCGAGCACCTGGGCGGCGACGCCGTCGTCATCCCGAACGGTGTCGACGTCGAATTCTTCGCGAAGGTCGAGCCGAAGCCGGAGTGGCAGGGGGACACGATCGGCTTCATCGGCCGCATCGACGAGCCCCGCAAGGGCCTGCCCGTCCTCATGAAGGCCCTTCCGAAGATCCTCGCCGAGCGGCCCGGGACGCGGCTTCTGGTCGCCGGGCGCGGTGACGAGGAGGAGGCCGTCGAGAAGCTTCCCGAAGAGCTGCGGTCGCGCGTCGAGTTCCTGGGCATGGTGAGCGACGAGGACAAGGCGCGCTTCCTGCGCAGCGTCGACCTGTATGTCGCGCCCAACACCGGCGGCGAGAGCTTCGGGATCATCCTCGTGGAGGCTATGTCGGCGGGCGCGCCCGTGCTCGCCTCCGACCTGGACGCCTTCGCGCAGGTCCTCGACCAGGGCGCGGCGGGCGAGCTGTTCGCCAACGAGGACGCGGACGCACTGGCCGCCTCGGCGCTGCGGCTTCTCGGCGACCCGAAGCGCCGCGCGGAACTGCGCGAGCGGGGGAGCGCCCACGTGCGGCGTTTCGACTGGTCGACGGTCGGGGCGGACATCCTGTCGGTCTACGAGACGGTCACCGACGGGGCCGCGGCGGTCGCCGCCGACGAGCCCGACGAACACGGCGGGCTGCTGGCCCGGTTCGGGCTGGCCCGGGACTGACGGAACGGACAGGGGAGGCGGACATGGTGGGTGGGACGAGAGACGTACGGGAAGTACGGGAAGTACAGGGAGTGCCGAGGGAAAACGCCACGACGCCTCTGACGGCAGAGGAGGAGCTGCGTGTCCGCGCGGTGTTCACCGCCGAGATCGGGGAGCGGCTGGCCCGCCAGGGGTGGGCGACCTTCCCCGCGTACACGCCGGAGGAGCGCATCCGGCTGTTCGCCGTGGCACGGATGATCGAGGAGCGGCTGGGGTGCCGCGTCGAGGCCGCTCCGGAGGACATCTGTTCCATGCGGTTCACGGTGGCCGGGGCCGAGGCCGGTGGCGACGTGGTGGCGGTGCCCGGACGCTGAGGCGGGCGCGCGGCACCGGCCGCGACGCACGGCTGCGGTGGCCGGGCACGCCTCCCCGATCGCGGCGTCCGAGGACGAGCACGGGCCGGTGGCGGCGTCCGGGCGCGGCGAGGCGGGGCCCGTCCGGGGAGCTCGGCAAGTGCGTCCCGGCGCTCGGCGGCCGCGCGCGGCCGCGGGATCGCGGTGGTGTCGACCGTGTACGAAGGCGGGCCGGGCGCGGTGACGCGGAGGAGGCCGTCGAGAGGCCTCCCGAAGAGCTGCGGTCGCGCGTCGAGTTCCTGGGCATGGTGAGCGACGAGGACAAGGCGCGGTTCCTGTGAAGTGTCGACCTGTACGTCGTCGACCTGTACGTCGCGCCCGACACCGGCGGCGAGAGCTTCGGGATCATTCTGGTCGAGGCCATGTCGGCGGGCGCGCCGGTGGCCTTCGGCCGACACGTCCGGGCAACTCGGCGGCTGATCCTCGCGCGACCCGAGGCAGCGCCGGGCGACGCGGGCCGCACCGGTAGCCTGTGCGCCCGTGACCTCCACACTGATCTGGATCGTGGTCGCCCTCGTGGCGATCGGCCTCTACCTGAGCTGGACCGCAGGCCGCCTCGACCGGCTGCACTCGCGAATCGACGCGGCGCGGGCCGCACTCGACGCACAGCTGCTGCGGCGTGCCTCCGTGGCGCAGGAACTGGCCACGTCCGGAGTGCTCGACCCGGCCGCCTCGATCGTGCTCTACGAGGCGGCGCACGCGGCCCGGCAGGCCGAGGAGGAGCAGCGCGAGGTCGCCGAGAGCGACCTCAGCCAGGCCCTGCGGGCCGTCTTCGGAGAGTCCCAGCAGGTGGAGGCCGTACAGGCGGCTCCCGGCGGAGAGGACGCCGCCCGCGAACTCGCCCAGGCCGTCCGCCGGGTCCCGATGGCCCGCCGCTTCCACAACGACGCCGTACGAGCGGCCCGCGCGCTGCGCCGCCACCGCAAGGTGCGCTGGTTCCGGCTGGCCGGACACGCGCCGTTCCCGCTGGCCTTCGAGATGGACGACGAGGCCCCGGTGGCGCTCGCGGACCGCCCGGGGACCTGAATACACGCGCGCGTGGACCCCACAAAAGGTCCCTGCAGCTCCTTGCAGCTCCCTGAAGGTCATCGACGAAAGGTCCCTGACCACGGAAAACACGTATGCGTGCACTGAAAATGAGCCACCGCCTATTCATTGGCCCTTGCTGTGGCCTGGTCCCCAGGCGTTTCCTCGGTGTCTGTAGAAGCCCTCTTGCAGGAGCCCTCTTTCCACCGAGTGAGGTCAACCCGTGTCCAGCACGCTCTCCAGCCCCGCCCAGCCCACCGACACCCCTGCCACCGGCACCGCGCGCGTGAAGCGCGGCATGGCCGAGCAGCTCAAGGGCGGCGTGATCATGGACGTCGTCACGCCGGAGCAGGCGAAGATCGCCGAGGACGCGGGCGCCGTCGCCGTCATGGCCCTGGAGCGGGTCCCCGCCGACATCCGCAAGGACGGCGGCGTGGCGCGCATGTCCGACCCGGACATGATCGAGGGCATCATCGAGGCCGTGTCCATCCCGGTGATGGCCAAGTCGCGCATCGGCCACTTCGTCGAGGCCCAGGTCCTGCAGTCCCTCGGCGTCGACTACATCGACGAGTCCGAGGTCCTCACCCCGGCCGACGAGGTCAACCACGCGGACAAGTGGGCCTTCACGACCCCCTTCGTCTGTGGGGCCACCAACCTCGGTGAGGCCCTGCGCCGCATCGCCGAGGGCGCGGCCATGATCCGCTCCAAGGGCGAGGCCGGTACCGGCAACGTCGTCGAGGCCGTCCGCCACCTGCGCCAGATCAAGAACGAGATCGCCCGGCTGCGCGGCTACGACAACAACGAGCTGTACGCCGCCGCCAAGGAGCTGCGCGCCCCGTACGAGATCGTCAAGGAGGTCGCCGAGCTCGGCAAGCTCCCGGTGGTCCTCTTCTCCGCCGGTGGCGTCGCCACTCCCGCCGACGCGGCCCTGATGCGCCAGCTCGGCGCCGAGGGCGTCTTCGTCGGCTCCGGCATCTTCAAGTCGGGCGACCCCGCCAAGCGCGCCGCCGCCATCGTGAAGGCCACCACCTTCTACGACGACCCGAAGATCATCGCGGACGCGTCCCGCAACCTGGGCGAGGCCATGGTCGGCATCAACTGCGACACCCTCCCCGAGGCCGAGCGCTACGCGAACCGCGGCTGGTAGTTCACCCTCCCCAAGCATTCGTTGAACACCCGACGTACAAGGCAGGCACTACGCAGATGAGCAACACCCCCGTCATAGGCGTCCTGGCCCTGCAGGGTGACGTACGGGAGCACCTGATCGCCCTGGCCGCGGCGGACGCCGTGGCCAGGCAGGTGCGGCGCCCCGAGGAACTCGCCGAGGTCGACGGACTGGTCGTCCCCGGCGGTGAGTCCACCACCATCTCCAAACTGGCCGTCCTCTTCGGGCTGATGGAGCCTCTCCGCGCGCGCGTACGGGACGGCCTGCCCGTCTACGGCACCTGCGCGGGCATGATCATGCTCGCCGACAAGATCCTCGACCCGCGCTCGGGCCAGGAGACGATCGGCGGCATCGACATGATCGTGCGCCGCAACGCCTTCGGACGGCAGAACGAATCCTTCGAAGCGGCGGTCGACGTGAAGGGTGTCGAGGGCGATGCTGTAGAGGGCCTCTTCATCCGGGCCCCCTGGGTCGAGTCGGTGGGTGCCGAGGCCGAGGTGCTGGCGGAGCACGGCGGGCACATCGTCGCCGTCCGCCAGGGCAACGCGCTCGCCACGTCGTTCCACCCGGAACTGACCGGCGACCACCGCGTGCACTCCCTGTTCGTCGACATGGTGCGCGCGAACCGGGCAGCGGAGTCCTTGTAGGATCTCTGGCGTTCGTATCTGGATGGGTTACGCGAAGGAGACAGGCAGATGTCCGGCCACTCTAAATGGGCTACGACGAAGCACAAGAAGGCCGTGATCGACGCCAAGCGCGGCAAACTCTTCGCGAAGATGATCAAGAACATCGAGGTCGCGGCCCGTACGGGCGGCGCCGACGTGTCCGGCAATCCGACGTTGTTCGACGCCATCCAGAAGGCCAAGAAGAGCTCGGTCCCGAACAAGAACATCGACTCCGCGGTCAAGCGCGGTGCCGGTCTCGAAGCCGGCGGCGCCGACTACGAGACGATCATGTACGAGGGTTACGGCCCGAACGGTGTCGCGGTGCTCATCGAGTGCCTCACCGACAACCGCAACCGCGCCGCCTCCGACGTCCGGGTCGCCATGACGCGCAACGGCGGATCGATGGCCGACCCGGGTTCTGTCTCCTACCTCTTCCACCGCAAGGGCGTCGTCATCGTCCCCAAGGGCGAGCTGTCCGAGGACGACGTCCTGGGTGCCGTGCTCGACGCCGGCGCCGAGGAGGTCAACGACCTCGGCGAGTCCTTCGAGGTGCTCAGCGAGGCCACCGACCTGGTCCAGGTCCGCACGGCCCTCCAGGACGCCGGCATCGACTACGACTCGGCCGACGCCAACTTCGTCCCCACGATGCAGATCGAACTGGACGAAGACGGCGCCCGCAAGATCTTCAAGCTGATCGACGCGCTCGAGGACAGCGACGACGTGCAGAACGTCTTCGCCAACTTCGACGTCAGCGACGACGTGATGGCGAAGGTCGACGCCTGACGCGGACTCAGCTCGGCGTTCATGGACGGGCCAAGGGGGGACACGCCCCCGTTGGCCCGTCCTCGCGTTGTCGGCGCGAGCCGATAGCCTGCACAAACAGGTGAGCGAAAGAGGGGGCGGGATGCGGGTACTGGGCGTGGACCCGGGGCTGACGCGCTGCGGCGTCGGGGTCGTCGAGGGCATCGCGGGGCGTCCCCTGACGATGCGTGGTGTCGGTGTCGTACGCACCCCCGCGGACGCCGAACTCGGTCTGCGCCTCGTCGCCATCGAGCAGGGCATCGAGCAGTGGCTCGACGAGTACAAGCCCGAATTCGTCGCCGTGGAGCGGGTGTTCAGCCAGCACAACGTCGCCACGGTGATGGGCACGGCCCAGGCCAGCGCCGTCGCCATGCTCTGTGCCGCCCGGCGCGGCATCCCCGTCGCCCTGCACACCCCGAGCGAGGTCAAGGCGGCCGTCACCGGCAGCGGACGCGCGGACAAGGCCCAGGTCGGGGCGATGGTCACCCGGCTGCTCCGCCTCGACGCGCCCCCCAAGCCCGCCGACGCGGCGGACGCCCTCGCCCTCGCCATCTGCCACATCTGGCGCGCACCCGCCCAGAACCGACTCCAGCAGGCCGTCGCCCTGCACGCATCGAAAGGGCGTCCCGCATGATCGCCTTCGTCAGCGGCCCGGTCGCCGCCCTCGCCCCCGACTCCGCGGTGGTCGAGGTGGGCGGCATCGGCATCTCCGTGCAGTGCGCGCCCAACACGCTCTCCGGGCTCCGCATGGGACAGCAGACCAGACTCGCCACCTCCCTCGTCGTACGGGAGGACTCGCTGACCCTGTACGGCTTCGCGGACGACGACGAGCGGCAGACCTTCGAGCTGCTGCAGACCGCGAGCGGCGTCGGCCCGCGCCTCGCCCAGGCGATGCTCGCCGTACACAGCCCCGACACCCTGCGCCGCGCGGTGTCCACCGGCGACGAGAAGACCCTCATCGCCGTCCCCGGCATCGGCAAGAAGGGCGCCCAGAAGCTCCTCCTGGAGCTCAAGGACCGGTTGGGCGAGCCCCTCGGCACCGGCGGCCCGGCCATCGGTACGGCCGTCACCGCCGGCTGGCGCGAGCAGCTGCACGCCGCGCTGATCGGGCTCGGGTACGCGACCCGCGAGGCCGACGAGGCGGTCTCCGCGGTGGCGCCGCAGGCCGAGGCGGCCCAGGGGGCGCCCCAGGTGGGCCAGTTGCTGAAGGCCGCCCTGCAGACCCTCAACAGGGCGCGCTGAGCTCCGGGGGAGGTGCGTTGATGAACCCGCGGGCCCGTTGTGGCAGGTCACGCAGTGCTTCATGCCCCTATGGGGCGTGTCCCCGTGGAACGCGGCTCCCGTCAGGGCGCCGCCCGCCCTCCGCCCGTACGACCCAGACCCACTACACCGCGAGGCACACCGAATGAACTGGGACGACACGACCGACGACGACGCCACCGCCGAGCGGCTCGTTGGTGCGTCCGCCGACGGCGAGGAGCAGGCCGTCGAGGCCGCCCTTCGCCCCAAGGACCTCGACGAGTTCATCGGCCAGGAGAAGGTCCGCGAGCAGCTCGACCTCGTCCTGCGGGCCGCACGCGCGCGTGGCGCCACCGCCGACCACGTGCTGCTCTCCGGTGCCCCCGGGCTCGGCAAGACCACCCTCTCGATGATCATCGCCGCCGAGATGGAAGCGCCGATCCGCATCACCAGCGGTCCCGCCATCCAGCACGCCGGCGACCTCGCCGCGATCCTCTCCTCCCTCCAGGAGGGCGAGGTCCTCTTCCTCGACGAGATCCACCGCATGTCGCGGCCCGCCGAGGAGATGCTCTACATGGCGATGGAGGACTTCCGCGTCGACGTCATCGTCGGCAAGGGCCCCGGCGCCACCGCCATCCCCCTCGAACTGCCGCCCTTCACCCTGGTCGGCGCCACCACGCGCGCGGGCCTGCTACCGCCCCCGCTGCGCGACCGCTTCGGCTTCACCGCGCACATGGAGTTCTACGAGCCCGCCGAGCTGGAGCGCGTCATCCACCGCTCCGCACACCTGCTCGACGTGGAGATCGACACCGAGGCGGCCGCCGAAGTCGCCGGCCGTTCCCGGGGCACGCCCCGCATCGCCAACCGCCTGCTGCGCCGCGTCCGCGACTACGCCCAGGTCAAGGCCGACGGCATCGTCACCCGGGACATCGCCTCGGCGGCCCTCGCCGTGTACGAGGTGGACAGCCGAGGCCTCGACCGCCTCGACCGAGGCGTCCTCGAAGCCCTGATCAAGCTCTTCGGCGGCGGCCCGGTCGGCCTGTCCACGCTCGCCGTCGCCGTGGGGGAGGAGCGCGAGACGGTCGAGGAGGTCGCCGAGCCCTTCCTCGTCCGCGAGGGGCTGCTGGCCCGCACTCCCCGCGGCCGGGTCGCGACCCCGGCGGCGTGGGCGCATTTCGGCCTCACCCCGCCCCGCCCGTCGACCGGTGGAAACGGACAACAGGACCTGTTCGGGGCGTGACGGCGAGGCCACTTCCGGGGTGAGGAACCGCGGTGCGATGCTGAGCGTTGTTCCTTGAGTGCGGACTCGCTTAGACTCCGCCGATGCCGCCTTTGCCGACGGCGTACATACCCCCATCCATCAGGCCGCTCACCATCGCGGTCGAATGAAGGAAGTTCCGACCCGTGAGTCTCGTGACCCTCCTCCCGTTCATCGTGCTCATCGGGGCCATGTTCCTGATGACCCGGTCGGCCAAGAAGAAGCAGCAAGCGGCCGCGCAGATGCGCAACGACATGCAGCCCGGCTCGGGCATCCGCACGATCGGTGGCATGTACGCGACGGTGAAGGAGGTCAACGAGGACACGGTCCTCGTTGACGCAGGACCGGGCGTCGAGCTGATCTTCGCCAAGAACGCCATCGGCGCGGTCCTCAGCGACGATGAGTACAACCGCCTTGTCCACGGCATCGAGCACGACCTCAAGGACGACGAATCGGTCGTCCCGGACGACGCCTCCTCCCTCACCGAGACCGACGAGCCCGCCGACGCTTCCGACGACAAGCCCATCGACCTCGGCAAGAAGGACGCGGACGACGAGTCCGCGGAAGAGAGCGCCGAGGAGTCCGCCGACGCGGAGCCGAAGAAGGCCGATGACGCAGAGCTGAAGAAGTCCGACGGCGAGTCCGACGCGAAGTAGCCATGACCGGGGACCGCGGAGTGCGCCGCTCGCGCACCGCGGTCCCCGGAACGTGTGGCTTCGCGGGGGATCTCGACACCATTTCATGGCCGTCCGCCCAGGTACTCCGGCGCCGGGCGGACGAAGAGGGAGAACGAGAAGGTGGCAGCACCTAAGAAGGGCCGAAAGCAGGCCGCCCAGGGCAGTCCGGGGCGCACTCTGGCCCTGTTCCTGATCGCCATCGTGGCGCTCACCGGTGGCATGTTCGCCTCCGGGCACACGACGCCGCGCCTCGGCATCGACCTCGCCGGCGGTACGAGCATCACGCTCGCGGCGAAGGAGGAGCCCGGCCAGAAGGACGCGATCAACCCGACCAACATGAAGACCGCGGTCGGCATCATGGAACGCCGCGTGAACGGTCTCGGTGTCTCCGAGGCGGAGGTCCAGACCCAGGGCGATCGCAACATCATCGTCAACATCCCCAAGGGCACGAACTCCAAGCAGGCCCGGGAGCAGGTCGGCACCACCGCCAAGCTCTTCTTCCGACCGGTTCTGACCACCGAGGTCTCCGGTCCCGCCGCGTCGCCCAGCACCTCCCCGAGCGCCTCCGGCAGCCCTTCCCCGGGCACGGACAAGGACGGCGACAAGGACAAGGCCACCTCGTCCTCCTCGCCCTCCGCGACACCCTCGGCCACTCCCACCACGCAGGGCCGCGCGGTCACCGACGCGCTGAAGGCCGACCCCACTCCGTCGCCGACCGGTTCGGCCCCGGCCGCCTCGCCGCCCCCGAGCGGCAGCCCCGACGAGGCGACCAGCAAGCTTCAGGCGGAGTACACCGCACTGGACTGCACCAAGAAGTCGCAGCGCGCGACGGCCGGCGAAGGCGCCAAGCCCAGCGACACGATCGTGGCGTGCGGTCAGAACGCCCAGGGCCAGTGGCAGAAGTACATCCTCGGCCCGGCCGAGGTCGCGGGCACGGACATCGACGAGGCCCAGGCCGTTTTCGACGCCCAGAGTGGCGCGGGCTGGAAAGTCACGATGAAGTTCACGTCCGGCGGCGCCAAGAAGTTCGCCGACATCACGGCCAAGCTCGCGCAGCAGCAGTCCCCGCAGAACCAGTTCGCCATCGTCCTGGACAACGAGGTCGTCTCCGACCCGTTCGTGAACCAGGAACTGACCGGCGGCAACGCCGAGATCTCCGGCAGCTTCAATCAGCAGGAGGCCCAGGACCTGGCCAACATGCTGAAGTACGGCGCGCTGCCGCTCTCCTTCGAGGAGGCGAGTGTCACCACCGTCAGCGCCGCACTCGGTGGCGAGCAGCTGGACGCGGGCCTGATCGCCGGTGCCATCGGCCTGGCCCTGGTCATCATCTACCTGGTGGTGTACTACCGGGGCCTGTCGTTCGTCGCCATCGTGTCGCTGCTGGCCTCCGCGGTCATGACCTACTCGATCATGTCGCTGCTCGGTCCGACCATCGGCTTCGCGCTGAACCTGCCGGCGGTCTGCGGCGCCATCGTGGCCATCGGTATCACAGCGGACTCGTTCATCGTGTTCTTCGAACGCATCCGTGACGAGATCCGCGAAGGCCGTACGATGCGTCCCGCGGTCGAGCGAGGCTGGCCGCGCGCGCGGCGCACCATCCTGGTCTCCGACTTCGTGTCGTTCCTCGCCGCGGCCGTGCTGTTCACCGTCACCGTCGGCAAGGTCCAGGGCTTCGCGTTCACACTGGGTCTGACCACCCTGCTCGACGTGGTCGTCGTCTTCCTCTTCACCAAGCCGCTGATGACGATTCTCGCCCGCAAGAAGTTCTTCGCGGAGGGCCACAGTTGGTCCGGCCTCGACCCGAAGCGGGGGGGGGGGCCGCCCCCCCCCCCCCCCCCCCCCCCCGGCCCCCCCCCCCCCCCACCCCACCCTGGTCGCCCCCCCCGCCCCCGAGGCCAGCCGCCGCGACGACAACCACTCACCCCCC
>NZ_JBFAHW010000045.1:0-79950 GCF_040654355.1 Streptomyces sp. NPDC050704
CAAGGGCAAGTAAGGCCAACGCCGCCCGCGTCACGGGACGGCACACGGCAGAGCAGTACGCGAATGGGGCGGCCACCCGATCATCCGGGTGGCCGGGCCACCACGGCCTGCCAGCCCGGCACGCTCAGGCAGCCCTCGAAGAACGCGACGCGGTCCGGGCCGACGGGCTCGTACGCCGGGTTGACCAGGACACGGAAGGGCTGCGGCACCCGGCCGCGTGCCTCGCGGATCTCGTCCGGCACCGGCGCCGGGTCCTCGATGACCGCGAGGCGCAGCGGTACGCCGACCTGGGGTGCGGCGAGCCCGACGCCCGGCGCCGCGTGCATCGTGTCGCGCAGGGCCACGACGAAGCGGGCCAGGAGCGCCGGGTCCAGCTGGCCGTCGAAGGGCTCGGCCGCGCGGCGCAGCACCGGGTCACCGGCGGCGACGATCGGCAACGGGCCGGCGTGGGACAGAAGTTCCTCCACCTGTTCGCTGAGAGACGCGGGATCACTGGGGGCTGCCATCTCGCCAGGATGCCAAGCGGGAGTGCGGTGTGCGAGGCGGCTCTCTGACGGGGCGTGCCCGTCTCTCCCGCCCTCCGGATGACCGGAGCCCTCGCATGACGACTCGCGATGTGACCTACGCCACCCATGCGTCCGGGAACTCATCGCCCCTGTCAGCCGACTTCTGGACCGCAACGGCCCCGCACGGCCCGTCCCCTGCCCCACCGGAGAAGCCAGCCGATGTCCACCGCTCCCTCGACCACGACGGACGAGTCCCCGCAGTCCGTCACCCCCTCCCCGAAACGTGGCCTCTGGTCGCCGCTGCGCCCGCTGGTACTGCGGCTGCACTTCTACGCCGGAGTGCTCGTCGCCCCGTTCCTGCTGATCGCCGCCACGACCGGTCTGCTGTACGCGGCGTCGTTCCAGGCCGAGAAGATCGTGTACGCCCATGAGCTGACCGTCCCCGTCGGCGAACGCAAGCTGCCCGTCTCGGAGCAGGTGGCCGCAGCGCGCAAGGTCCACCCGGAGGGCACGGTCTCCGTGGTGCGCCCCTCACCGGAGGACGACGCGACCACCAGGGTGCTGCTGTCCGGGGTCCCGGGTGTCGGCGCCGACCACACCCTCGCCGTCTTCGTCGACCCCTACACGGGGAAGGTGCGCGGAGCCCTTGAGCAGTACGGCTCCACCGGTGCGCTCCCGCTGCGGACCTGGATCGACGAGCTGCACCGCGATCTGCACCTCGGCGAGACCGGGCGGCTCTACAGCGAACTCGCCGCGAGCTGGCTGTGGGTGATCGCGGCCGGCGGTCTGACGCTGTGGTTCAGCCGCCGCCGTACGCAGCGCAAGGTACGCGGCACCAACGGGCGCCGCCGCACGCTCGGCCTGCACGGCACGATCGGCGCCTGGGCGGCGGCCGGGTTCCTGTTCCTTTCGGCGACCGGCCTGACCTGGTCCGCGTACGCCGGAGCGAACATCGACGAACTGCGCACCTCGCTCGGCCAGGCCACTCCCTCGGTCTCGGCGGCCGCGGGCGGCGAGCACTCCGGCCACGGATCCGCCGGGGCCGACGCGGAGGCGGACACCGACGCCGAGCACGGAGTCGGCCTCGACAAGGTGCTGGCGGCCGCGCGAGCGGCGGACCTGGGCGATCCGGTGGAGATCGTCGTGCCCGCCGACGCCTCGTCCGCGTACGTCGTGCGGCAGGTCCAGCGCAGTTGGCCCACCAAGCAGGACGCCGCCGCCGTGGACCCGGCGACCGCCGAGGTGACCGACACGGTGCGCTTCGCCGACTACCCGGTGCTGGCGAAGCTGACCCGCTGGGGCATCGACGCCCACACCGGAGTGCTGTTCGGCATCGTCAACCAGATCGCGCTGATGGGCCTCGCCCTCAGCCTGATCCTGCTGATCCTGTGGGGCTACCGCATGTGGTGGCAGCGCGGCCGCGCCACCGCCTTCGGTCGCCCCGTCCCGCGCGGCGCCTGGCAGCAGGTCCCCGCACCCGTCCTCGTCCCGCTGATGGCGACCGTCGCCGTCGTCGGCTACTTCGTCCCGCTCCTCGGCATCTCGCTGGCCGCCTTCATCGTCGTGGACGTGGCCCTGGGCGAGATCGCGTACCGCCGCGGCAGGCGAACGTACGAAGCGGCGAAGTGACGTACGGGGCTCTGCGTCCGGCGGCCGGTCACGCGCGAGCCAGCTCGGCGTTCGCCCGTTCGGTGACGAGGGTCAGTACGCGGCCCGTCGTCGCCAGGTCCTCGGCCGGGATGCCCGCGTAGATCCGGGCGGACGCCTCGTCGGTCTCGGTGGTGATCCGTGCGTAGCGTTCCCGGCCGGCGTCCGTGAGTCGCAGGCCGGGCTTCGCCGACGGAACCTCTTCGATCAGCTGCGCCGTGGTGAGTTCGTCGATGGTGTCCTGCACGACCGACTCCTCGATCTTCAGTGAACCGGTCACGGCGGCGGCCAGCCGGTCACGCTCGATGGCGCCGGCGTCGTCGACCGCGACGAGCCTGAGGGTCACCAACTGGTGGAAGGTGTTGCCGGTCCGGGCGAGTACACGCTCCAGAACGGCGCGGCCCGCGTAGTGGGCCAGGCCTATGACCCGGCCGTTGGTGGTGGGTGCGATGGGTGCGGTGGATGTGCTGGTGGTCATGACTGCTCCGTCTCGTTCTCTGTCGGTGGATCGAGAGGTACGTCGAGCAGGGTCGCCAACTCGCGGCTGAAAGCCTTCGTGCGCTGACCGTCCAGGCCCCCCAAAGGGGCGAGCAGCTGCTCCAGAAGCCCTCGCACGGTCTTGATCGCGCGGCGTGCGACCTCGCGCCCCTCCTCCGTGAGTGACAGCTGCATCGCGCGCGGATCGGCGGGGTCCCTGGTGCGCTCGACGAGCCCGGCGGTCTCCAGGGCTCGGGCGAGCTTCGACACGTACAGCGGTTCGAGTCCCGTGTGGTCGGCGAGCTGTCGCTGGCTCGGGCGGCGTCCGGCCCTGTGCATGCCGTACAACGACGCCACCAGCGAGTACTGCGCGTGGGTGAGGCCCAAGGGCGCCACCGCCCGGTCCACGGCGACCCGCCACTTCATCGACAGGCGCCAGACCAGGAAGCCGGGCGTCGCACCCTCGGGGTTCGTACTCATGCCGGATACCGTACATGGCTATTATGTACATGGCTAGTATCTGCCGCGCATGCGCCGGTGCTGAGCCAAGTGGCCGTCGACGGGCCGGTGGATGGCCTGACGGAGCGTCCTCGGCGGGTCTAGGTTGTGGGCCATGAGCAATCTTGATCGCGAGGCAGTTCCCGCGCTGTGCGGCGGCCGGGGTTTCGTGGCGGCGGAGCCGGTGCGCGAACTCCTCAGCCCCCGCCGGGTCAAGTTCGGCGAGTCCAGTGAAGTCCGCCGTCTGCTGCCCAACCTCGGCCGGCGCATGGTGGGCGCCTGGTGCTTCATCGATCACTACGGGCCCGACGACATCGCCGACGAGCCCGGTATGCAGGTCCCGCCGCATCCGCACATGGGGCTGCAGACCGTCAGCTGGCTGCACGAGGGCGAGGTGCTGCACCGCGATTCCACGGGCAGCCTCCAGGCGATCCGCCCGCGTGAGCTGGGTCTGATGACGTCCGGCCGGGCCATCAGCCACTCGGAGGAGAGCCCCAAGTCGCACGCCCGCTTCCTCCATGGTGCGCAGCTGTGGGTCGCGCTGCCCGACAGTCACCGCCACACCGACCCGCGCTTCGAGCACCACGGCGACCTGCCCGTCGTCACCGCTCCCGGGCTCCGGGCCACGCTCATCCTGGGCGGCGTCGACGGCGCGGCCTCACCCGGTACGACGTACACCCCGATCGTCGGCGCCGACCTGACTCTTGATCACGGAGCCGACGTTCGCCTCCCGTTGGAGCCTGACTTCGAGTACGCGGTGCTCTCCATGTCCGGTGAGGCCCACGTGGACGGTGTGCCGCTGCTGCCCGGTTCCATTCTCTACCTCGGCTGCGGCCGCACCGAACTGCCCCTGCGTGCCGAGTCGGACGCGGGTCTCATGCTCCTCGGCGGTGAGCCGTTCGAGGAGGAGCTGATCATGTGGTGGAACTTCATCGGGCGGTCGCAGGCGGACATCGAACAGGCTCGTTCGGACTGGATGGCGGGCTCCCGGTTCGGCGAGGTGGTGGGCTACGACGGCGCCCCGCTGGCTGCCCCCGAACTCCCGCCCGTCCCGCTCAAACCGCGTGGCCGGGTGCGTTGAGCGTTCCCGCCCGGTCGGCCTAAATCGCGTGACAATGCCCTGTTTGTGGGTGGAGAAAACCATGAATCTGAGATTTCGCTGAACATCCGGCGCGCGCATCCGTATCAGAGAGCGCTTCGCCCACACCGGAAGTCCTGCCGGTTCAGAGGATGTTCAGAGAGGCCTCATGAGACACAACACGCGGAAGAGATCGAAGACCACCGTCCGGGCGGTGGGCGCGGCGGTCGCTCTGGCCCTGGGAGCCGGTGGACTTGTGGCGGCCAACATCTACGCCTCGGCCGACGAAACCGGCGCGTCGAAGAGTTCTGGCCAGAACCAGGCGCTGGCGGCGGGGTCCTCCACGATCGACTGTCCCGACGTCGGCCAGCAGCTGAAGGCGGTTCCCGCCCAGGCCAGGTCCCAGGTCGACAAGGAACTGGCGCTGCTCGACAAGCAGGTGTCCGAGGCCTATCAGCGCCTTTCCACTTCCCAGCGGGCGATCCAGCAGGACGCCAACTTCGCGCAGAACGCGATCGTGGGTCCGCTGAAGGACAAGCGGAAGGCGACGATCGACCGGATCGTCATCGCCATCGGCCGGGTGGCCGCCAAGCCGCAGGGACTTGAGGCTCTGGCGCCCTGTACGTTGCGCGCCACCGGTGGCCAGCCCGCCGCCGGCCAGCCCTCGGGCCAGCCCGCTTCGGGCCAGCCCACCGCCGGTCAGGGCGGCGGCAACGGCGACGCCGGACAAGCCGGCAACGGGCCCGTCGCCGCCGACTTCGTGGACATCACCAAGGTCCGTGCCAACGTGAGCACACCGCGCAGGTCGGCGAAGGCTTCAAAGGGTGTCTTCGCCACCAAGTGCGGGGTAAACGCCAACAAGCTGTACAACTCCGACAACGTCATCGTGGCGCCCGGTGTCACCAACGGCGCACACCACATGCACGATTACGTCGGCAACCAGGACAACGACGCCTTCACCAGCGACCAGGACTTCGCCAACGCCAAGACCAGCTGCCAGAACCAGGGCGACAAGTCCTCGTACTACTGGCCTGTGCTGCGACTGCAGGACGGCACCAAGGAGTTCGACGCCGCACTGCAGGGCGGCGGCGCCGAGGGCAACACCGGCCGGATCCTCACGGCCAAGAAGGCCACCCTGGACTTCGTGGGCAGCCCGCGCGGCAAGGTGGTGGCGATGCCCAAGTTCCTCCGCATCATCACCGGTGACGCCAAGGCGCTCACCAACGGCACGGCCAACGCCAACGCCTCCTGGAGCTGCACCGGCTTCGAGAACAAGGTGCAGCTGAAGGACAAGTACCCGCTCTGTCCGTCGGGCAGCGACGTGGTGCGCACCTTCAAGTTCCAGAGCTGCTGGGACGGCAAGAACATCGACAGCGCCAACCACCGCACGCACGTGGCCTTCGCCGACGCCAACGGCAACTGCGCGGCCGGCTTCAAGGCCATTCCGCAGCTGGTCCAGCGCCTCGTGTACGACGTGGACGCGCCGAGCCTGAAGGACAACGGCAAGACCCGTCCGTTCTTCTCCCTGGACGGCTTCCCCGAGCAGGAGCACAAGCCGGTCACCGACCACGGTGACTTCATCAACGTCTTCGACGGGCGAGTGACGAACAAGATGGTCCAGTGCATCAACACCGGACGCCGGTGCAGCTGATTCCGAGTTCGTGAGTGATGCGGCTCGTTGACCGCATCGCTCACTAATGACACACCAGGGGTGGACGTCGTTCCGTACGACGTCCACCCCTGGCGTGTACCCGGGAAACAGAGGTTACGAATTCGTTGAACACAGGCCGTAGCGCTCTGCGTACTTCAAGGAAGACGAGAGCACCGGTTCAGCAAGGGATGGCAATGGGCAACGCAGATGCCGCCGCACATGAGTTGGTCGCCGGGAGGTATCGCCTCCACGAGGTCGTCCACCGCGAAGTGAGCAGCGTCTGCTGGTACGGCGAGGACATCGGGTGTGCGCGTCCGCGGCTGCTGATCCAGACGCAGCTTCCGCCTGACGCCGCGGGGACCTCCGCGCAGCGGACCATCGCGCGGATCATGGGCACGGCCGAGGTGATGCGGGTGCTGTGCCCCGACGGGGTGGCGACCGTCGTCGACGTGGTGGAGGAGTCCGGCACGCTGTGGACGGTCGTCGAGTGGATCGACGGCGTACCCCTGGGCGAACTCCTCGGCCAGCACGGCACGTTGAACCCCGTCCTGGCCGCCCGCATCGGGCTCGACCTCCTCGACGTGCTGGAGCCCGCGCACGGGGAGGGCATCATCCATGGTGAACTCAGCCTCGGCCAGGTGTTCGTGCGCGACCACGGCGGCGTGGTCGTCACCGGCTTCGGCCTGGCGGACGTGGCTCCGTCGGAGCGGCTCGGCGTACCGGCGTACGCCTCGCCGGAACAGGCACGCGGTGAGCCGTGCGAGCCGTCGGCGGACCTGTGGACCCTGGGCGCGCTGCTCTACACGATGACCGAGGGGCGCCCGCCCTTCCGTGACCGCGGCCGGCCCGAGGCCACCCTCAAGGCGGTGGACCGGCTGCCGCCGCGCACCCCGCGGCGCGCCGGCCCGCTCGCCGGGACCGTGGAAGGGCTGCTCCGTAAGGACCCCCGGGAACGGCTCACCGGTCGGGTCGTCCGCGACGCCCTCATCCGCATCGTCGACGAGGACCCCGCGGCGGCACAGCAGGCGCTTCCGCAGTCGCGTGTGTCGGTTCGCCGCCTCGCGGGCCGGGGCCGGGGCGGACGGCACCTCGGCCGCGCCACGCTCATCGGCGTCGCGGTCGCCGCCGTCGCCGTGACGGTCACCGCCCTCGCCGCGACCGGCCAAGGCTCGGGGGACGATTCCTCCGCGTCCGGCGCGACGGCCTCCCGCGCCGCCCCGACCACGCCTACCTCTGCTCCCACTCCTACGGGCGAGGAGGGCGAGGGGGGCGAAAAGACCAAGGACCCGCCCCGCACCGCCGGCCCCACCGCGTCCCCGTCTGCCTCCGCCACACCGTCGTCCCCGGCCACCGCCACCGCGTCGCCCTCGGACCCCGCCCCCGGTGGCCTGCCGGCCGGTTTCCGCGTCTACACGGCGAAGGAAGGCTTCACCGTCGCCCTCCCCAAGGGCTGGAAGCGCCTCGGCACCGACGGCGACGACCTCTCCTACCGGGTCGTCTTCGGCGCCGACGGCGATCCACGGACCCTGGCGGTCACCTTCAGCGAGCGGGTCGGCTCGGACCCGGTCGCCGTGTGGCGGGACGTCGTCGAGCCCCCGCTGAAACGGCTGGACGGATACGACAGGCTGGGCGACATCCGGGCGACGACCTATCAAGGTCACAAGGCCGCCGACATGGAGTGGCTCGCCGAGTTCGACGGCACGCGTGTACGCACTTTCGGCCGGGGTTTCGTCATCGGAGACGGCCAGGGTTTCTCGCTCCGCTGGACGACCCCGGCCGCCGACTGGGACAGGCCGGGCAACCAGCAGGCGCTGAGGACCGTCCTGAAGACGTTCCACGAGTCGTCGGACTGATCAGGGGCCGGTAGCAGGTCTTACGAGAACCTGACGTGGTGGCCGAATCGCTACTGCCACACCAGCCCCACAGGTCATTCTGGTTCGGACGGCCCTCCTTCGCCGAGTCCGGCGGGGAGGGCGTCACCGCGGTGTAAGAAAGCGGCCACCGCGGCGCCGGCGCCCCGGACCATCCTCGTCCGGGGCGCCACACCCGGTCCGTATGCCCATGTCCATGCCGTGCCCAGGCGGATGCCGTACACCGGGATTCAGGCCTGCACGGCTGTGGTCTCCAGGAGTTCGGTGGCCATCCGGCGGGCGGCGGCCTCCGTCCGTTCCGCGATGCGGTGGAAGGTCGCCTGGGCCGGCCGGGCCGGCCAGTCGGAGGGCAGGTGCCGGGCGGGCAGCCGTGGGTCCGTACGGATGATGTCGAGCCATTCGCTGGTCATGCGCAGCCGGGTGCCCAGCGGGTCTCCGGAACCCGTGCCGAGCCACCCGGACCAGCGCTCGTCGAAGTCGGCGTAGCGGGCGCCGACGCCGTCCAGGTCCCAGGTGTCACGGATCATCAGACTGATGTCGGTGGCTTCGCCGGCCGTGGCGTGGAAGGTCTTGACGTGGGCCGCGAGGCCGAGTTCGGCGACGAGTCCGGAGACGTCGATGTCACCGGGGGCGATCCACAGTCCGCTGTACAGGGCGCCGAAGCCCGACCAGGTGAGCCGGGAGCGCAGATCGTGCCGCTGGCGCTGCCAGGACTCGGGCAGCGAGAAGCCGAGCAGTGTCCAGGTGCCGTCCCAGTCGTCGTTGACGGCACCGGTCTCCCAGAGGCGTTTCTTTCCGTCCCAGAGGATCTGTGTCGCCTGGGCGGTCAGGCCGAAGTACATCCTGCGTCCCTGGCGCTGACGCCGCAGCAGACCTCGGTTGACCATGCGCGTGAAGGTGGACCGGACGGCGTGCTCCCCGACTCCGGCACGGGCGAGGACATCGATGATGCTGCCCGAGTACACGTATCCGGGCCCCTCCTCCAGAACGTAACCGCCGAAGAGGGCGAACATCAGCGACTGCGGGCGCGTTTGAGGTCCCGAGTCGGTCCCGGTCCCGGTCGGAGGGATGGGCGAGGTCACAGACGGAACTCCCTCTCGGCGGGCCGTGGGCTTGCGGCGGGTGGACCGAAGCCGTCTGTCGGAGCCTCTCTTGTGCGGACTACTGACAGCGCGAAGATAGGTGTGTACATTGCGGCCGTCAAGAAAATGCACAACATTAGTTGCTTCCATCAGGAGGGGCCCATGCAAAGGCGCATTCTCGGGCTAGCCGCAGTAGTGATCACGGTCGTCGGCGCGGCCGGATGCGGGTCGTCGGACCCGGCGGAGAGTGGTTCGTCGCCCTCGGGCGGAAGCAAGACCACTCAGGTCAAGGTCGGCATCATTCCGATCGTCGATGTGGCCCCGCTCTACCTGGGCGAGAAGAAGGGGTTCTTCAGCAGCCGCGGCCTCGACCTGGAGATGGTGAGCGCCCAGGGCGGCGCGGCGATCATCCCCGGAGTGGTGTCCGATCAGTTCCAGTTCGGCTTCAGCAACACCACGTCGCTGATGATCGCCCAGGTCAAGGGTGTGCCGATCAAGTCCGTGGTCAACGGCGCGGCCTCCAACGGCAAGGCCGGGGCCGACGTCACCGGTGTGGCGGTCAAGAAGGACAGCCCGATCAAGTCGGCCAAGGACCTCGCCGGGCGCAAGGTGGCGGTGAACCTTCTGCAGAACATCGGGGACACCACGGTCCGTGAGTCGGTGCGCCAGGCCGGCGGCGACCCGTCCGAGGTCAAGTTCGTGGAGATACCGTTCGACCAGATGCCGGCCGCGGTGGCCGACGGCCGGGTGGACGCCGCCTGGATGGGCGAACCCGCGATGACGATCGCCAAGTCGCAGGGCGCCCGCGTCGTGGCTTGGCCGTTCGTCGAGACCGACCCCAAGCTCACCCTGGCGACGTACTTCACCTCGACCAAGCTCGCGCAGCAGAACCCCGAGCTGGTGAAGAAGTTCAGCGAGGCCATGACCGAGTCGCTGCAGTACGCCTCCGAGCACCCGGACGAGGCACGCCAGGTCCTCACCTCGTACACGAAGATCAGCGGTGATGTCCTGGAGAAGCTCACGCTGCCCGGCTGGCCGGCGGAGGTCGACATGGCCTCCCTGGAGAAGCTGGCCTCCCTCGGAGAGCAGGACGGCATCTTCGGCGACAAGAAGCCCGACCTGGACGCGCTGTTCTCATGACCCGAACCGTCCCCACCCCCGTGCCGGCGAAGACCGCCGGGACCGACACCGGTCCCGGCGGTCCCCCCGCCGCCCCCGCCGGTGTACGGCGCCTCCCGGACCGGGCCGTCACGCCACTGCGCGGCCTGGCCGGGCTCGCCGGACTCGTCGCAGTGCTCGAAGTGCTGCCGCACACCGGCCTGGTATCGGCCGACTACCTGCCGCCGGCCTCGGAGACCGTCCGCGCCCTGTGGCACCTGCTCGCCGAGCAGACGTTCTGGACCGCGCTCGGCGACACCCTCACCGGATGGGGCCTGGGCCTGGCCCTCTCCGTCGTGGCGGGCGTGCTGGCCGGACTGGTCATCGGCTCCGTACCCGCGCTGCGCGCGGTGACCGCCTCCACCATCGAGTTCCTGCGCCCCATCCCGTCCGTCGCCCTGATCCCCGTCGCGGTCCTGCTGTACGGCACCGACCTCCGGTCGAAGCTGCTCCTCGTGGTGTACGCCTCCTTCTGGCAGGTGCTCGTCCAGGTCCTGGCCGGCATCCAGGACGTCGACCCGGTCGCGGACGACACCGCCCGCAGCTATCTGCTCGGCACCTGGGGACGGCTGCGCCACGTCATGTGGCCCACCGCGCTGCCGTACGTGATGACGGGCGTACGGCTGGCCGCCACCGTGGCACTGATCCTCGCGGTCACCGCCGAACTCGTCATCGGCGCACCCGGACTCGGCCACGAGATCGCCGTCGCGCAGACGTCCGGAGCCGTACCGCAGGTCTACGCCCTGGTCCTGGTAACCGGACTGCTCGGCGTCGCCGTCAACCTGGTGACACGGGCCGTCGAGCGACGGGCGCTGCACTGGCACCAGTCCGTACGCGTGGAGGTGACCGCATGACGGTCCGCACCGTCCTCGGACGCGGCCTGCTCGTTCTGGGCCTGCCCGCGGTCCTCTTCGCCGTGTGGTGGTACACCACCGCCGACAGCACCGACTTCTACTTCCCGCCGCTGGCCACCATCCTGGAGAGCTTCGGGAACGTCTGGACGGCGGAGCGGCTCCTGTCCGACGTCGTGCCGAGCCTGCTGCGCCTCACGGCCGGCTACCTCCTCGCCGTGGTCGTCGGCGTGGGACTCGGCCTCCTCGTCGGCATGCGGCGGGCCGTACGCGACGTCCTGGAACCCGTCCTCGAACTCTTCCGGGCCATCCCGCCGCCCGTGCTCGTGCCGGTGATCATGCTGTTCGCGGGCATCGGCGACACCATGAAGGTGCTCGTCATCGTCAGCGGCTGCATGTGGCCGATCCTGCTCAACACCGTCGAGGGCGTCCGCGCCGTGGACGGTGTGCTCAGCGACACCTGCCGGTCCTACGGCATCACCGGCACCGCGCGTCTGCGGCATCTGGTGCTGCGTGCGGCGAGCCCGCAGATCGTCACGGGCATGCGCCAGGCCCTGTCGATCGGGATCATCCTCATGGTCATCAGCGAGATGTTCGCCGCCAGCAACGGCCTGGGCTTCACCATCGTGCAGTTCCAGCGTTCCTTCGCCATCCCCGAGATGTGGAGCGGCGTCCTGCTGCTCGGCATCCTCGGCTTCCTCCTGTCCCTGCTCTTCCGGTTCGCCGAGAACCGCGCCCTGGCCTGGTACCACGGCCTGCGCCGCGCCCAGCGCAACCCCTGACAGGCCGTTCCACCGGACCCGTGCACCAAGGAGGCGTCGATGCTCGACGTACGAGACCTGCAGAAGATCTACACCGGCCGGCACCGCAACGTGGAGGCGTTGCGGAGTCTGGACTTCCACATCGACGCCGGTGAACTGGTGTGCCTGGTCGGGCCGTCGGGCTGCGGCAAGACCACCCTGCTGAAGTGCATGGCCGGGCTGCTCGCTCCCACCCGCGGTGAGGTGCGCCTGGACGGACGGCCGGTCGCCGGGCCCCCGCCCGGTATGGCGGTCGTCTTCCAGGAGTACGGCCGCTCCCTGTTCGCCTGGATGAACGTCCGGGACAACGTCGCCCTGCCGCTGCGCCGCAAGAAGCTCGGCAAGGCACGGACACGGGAACTCGTGGACCACGCCCTGGAGGTGGTCGGCCTCGCCGACGCCCACCAGGCCTACCCCTGGCAGCTGTCCGGAGGTATGCAGCAGCGCGTCGCCATCGCCCGCGCCGTCGCGTACGAACCGAAGGTCCTGCTCATGGACGAGCCCTTCGCGGCCGTCGACGCGCAGACCCGCGCCGAACTCGAAGACCTCATCCGGCGCCTGTGGCACGAACTCGGCGTCACCGTCCTGTTCGTCACCCACGACATCGACGAGGCGGTCTACCTCAGTCAGCGCACGGTCATCCTGTCCAAGTCGCCCACCGTCGTCCTGGAGGACCTCACCATCGACCTCCCCGACGAACGCGACCAGCTGCACACCCGCTCCAGCGCCCGCTTCGCCGAACTGCGTGCCCATGTCTACGAGCAGATTCAGCGGGCCAAGCACCACAACGGCGACACCGACGGCCAAGTCATGGACCGGACACCCGAACCGGCTCTGCAGAAGACGGAACGCTGAGCCCGGGCGCTTCTACTGCCGGTCGTCGAAGGTGACGACCACCTTCTCGGCGGCGCCGGGGGTCAGGGCCAGTTCGAAGGCGTGCTGGACATCGGTGAAGGGCACGCGGTGGCTGATGAGCTTCGCGAAGCGCTCGTGGTGTTCGGCGATGTCGGGGGTGACTTCGAAGATCTCGGTGGGGTAGCCCTGGGAGGCGATGAGGGTGAGCTCGCTGCGGAGCATGCCGCCGAGGTCGATGGAGTCGGACTTCTTCTGGACGGCGACCATGACCATTTTGGCGCCCCATTTGGCGGCGGCGATGGTGGCGTCGAAGACGGCGGGGGCGCCGGCGGCGTCGATGTAGATGTCGGTGCCGGCGCGGGGCTGGCCCAGCGCGTTGGCGGCCGGGCCGTGCAGGTCGGTCAGCCGGGCGGTGATGTCCTCGGTGGCGGAGTTGATGACCGCGTCGGCACCGACGGCGAGGGCGGTGTCGAGGCGCTCGGGGATGACGTCGGCGACGGTGACGTGCTGTACGCCGCGCAGTTTGAGCCAGATGGTGACGCCCAGGCCGATGGGTCCGGCGCCGAAGACGACGACCTTGTCGGTGGGGTCCGCCTCGGAGCGGTTGACGCAGTGGCGGGCGACGGCCATGGGCTCGTTGAGGGCGGCGACGGCGTAGGGCACGGTGTCGGGGAGGACGGCGACGCTCCTGCCGACGACGGCGTCCTCGATGACGAGGTATTCGCTCATGCCGCCGTGGGCGCCGCCGCAGCCGATGATGCCGGAGGGCGCGCTCTGGGGGTTGACGACGACGCGGTCGCCGACCTTCAGGCCGGTGACGTCGGAGCCGAGTTCGATGATCTCGCCGGCGGGTTCGTGGCCCAGGGGCAGGGAGATCATGGAGCCGCCGGGGCCGAAGGGGATGCCGCCCAGGTGGAGGAAGTGGGTGTCGGTACCGCAGATGCCGCACGCACGGATGCGCATGAGGGCGTCCTTGGGGCCGGGGACGGGACGCTCGACATCGACGACATCGATCTTGCCTACGGCGCCGGTCCGGACGGACTTCATGGTGGCCGTGGAGAGCAGCGACTTCATGGGGCGTTTCCTTCTGGACGGGGGGCTGTGAACCTCTGTGATCAACAATGGCCCAGCCCGCTCGCCGTCACGAGGGAGTGCTCTCCCGAACGGATGGTGTAGCCCGCTACACCATCCGTTCGGGGCACGCTCTACCGCGTGTGTCGGCGGTTACGTGATCTTCAGGCGTCGCGCGGCTCGTACCGCCGCGAACCGCACGGCTCGTACCGCCAGGGTCACGGTCGTCATCGGCGCCGCCGCAGGGTGAACGCGGCGCCCGCCGTGATCAGGAGCCCGGCCGCACCGCCCGCGATGAGGGGCAGGGCCAGGGCCTGGCTGCCGTCGTCGGAGCTGGGGGAGGAGACCGCCTGGCCGGGTGCGCTGGTCACGTCGTCCGACGGTCGCACCGGCGTGCCGGTGACCTCGGCCGGGGATTCCGCGGGCGTGGGAGTGCCCGGGACCTCCGCCGGCGCGGGCTTCGTCGGTGACTCCGCGGGCTTCTGTGCCGGGGAATCTGCGGCCTCGTCCTCCGCACCGCCACCGCCACCGCCGCCGTCGCCGCTTTCGTCCGAACCCCCGCCGCTCTCCTCGGCCCCGGCGAAGACGACGTCCGAGCACGAGTAGTACGTGTCCGGCGTACTCGAGTTCTGCCAGATCGTGTAGATCAGCTGGCGCCCCGTCCGGTCGGCGGGCAGCTTCGCGTCGATCTGGTAGGCGCCGTTCACGAGCGAGGGGTCGGTGGCCGTAGCGAAGGGCTGGGACGGCAGATCGGACCAGGTGAGCGGCTTGGTCGGGTCGTAGCCGCTCTTGGTCAGATACAGCTTGAACGTGCCGGTGTGCGGAATCGTCGACCGGTACGTGAGCGTCAGGTCCGCCCCGGCCGTCAGCCGTGTCGCGGGCCAGTCGGCGCGGGCCAGGTCGAGGCCCCGGTAGGCGTCGAGGCCGCCGCTGCACAACTCGCCGTCCGGGACGACCTGCCGGTCCCGGCCGCCGACGCCCGCGAGGCGCAGGTTGTCGAAGGCGGCGACTCCGGAGGCGACGGCCGCCCGGCAGGCATCCGACTCCGCCTGCTGCCCTCCGCTGGGGGAGCAGGCCACCACCCGGCTGACCGGATCCGTCGGCGCCCCGTGCGCGGCGGCGGGTCCGGCGGCCCACATCGTGAGCAGGAGCGGGGTCATCGCGACGAGGGCGGCGGTGCGGGGTGCGGTCATGCGGCGGGTCTCCTCCTCGGCACGGCAGGCGGGGCGCTCCCGTTGTTCCGGTCCGACCCGCTGGCCCTGAAGTACGGGGGACACGCGAAGTCCGTTCAACGCCCGCCGTTCAGGGCCGGCTGTGCGGAAGTGACGGGTCCGTGACGTCGGTGACCGTATTGGTGCGGTGGGGTGCCTTCCCGGCGGGGAGCGGCGTCGGTACACGTGGTTCATGACGGACAACGGGGGAATCCGCCATGAGTCGTGGCGGCGATTACGTGAAACGGTCGAGGGAGCGGACACCGAGCTGAGCCCCGAGGGCCTGGTGGACATCGTGCCCGCCGGTTTCGAGAACGCCTATCTGCAGTTCGGCGACCTCTATCCCGAACAGCAGCTCCAGTTGCAGTTGCTCTACGGGGCCGCCCAGCGCGCTTTCGAGGACAGGACCAGGGTGGCGGCGCGGGTCACCGTGGTGCGGGTACTCCGCAACGCGCTGACCGATCCGAGACTCAGCGACCCGAAGCCCAACGAGCATCTCGTCGAGTATCTGGACCAGGAGATCGCCGACTTGAGAGGGCGGCTCGCGCAGGACAGCGCGACGGCCGTCAGCGGGGGCCTCAACTTCGGTCTGGGCCTCGGCTCCGCCACCAGTCTGGTGCTTCTCGCCGTGCCACTGCTCTGGGGTGTCGCTCTGCTCGGCGCGCTGGGCGTGACATTGAACTGCACCAACCGCTGGAGCCTGATGGGCGCCTTCGTCTGCGGAGGTGTCGGGGCGTTCGGGGCGGTGCTCAGTGTCCTCGTACGGCTGCGGGGCAGCGCCGACCAGCTGGCGCGAAGGCAGACCAACGGGCGTGAGGGCGTTGTCGTGCCCGGCCAGATGGCCCGCAGCATGCGCCACGAAGGCCTCTACCGGGTCTTCGTCGGCTGGGTGCTCGCGCTGGCGGTCTACTTCCTGCTCAGCGGCGGCATGGTGCCGGTCCTCGCCGTACCCGCCACCGCGGCCGACGTCTGCCAGGGGGCAGGACAGGCGGGATCCTCGGCCAAGGGCACCGAGTTCTGGGGCTTCTGGTGCGCTGTGGGCTTCATCGCGGGTTTCAACGAACGCTGGGCCTTCGGGCTGCTGCGCCGACAGCCGAGCACGAAGACCAGCCGCTAGGCATCACCGCTCACCAGCACCACCTCCAGGGTGCGCGGACCGTGCACCCCCTCGACCCGGTCCAGCTCGATGTCACTGGTCGCCGAAGGACCGGAGATCCAGGTCAGCGGGCGGGCCGGGTCGAGGCGTTCCATGGCCTGGGGTACCGAGGAGACGACCTGTTCCGGCACGCGTACGACACAGATGTGGTGGTCGGGAACCAGGGTGATCCGGCGTCTGCCCTGGTCCGGGCTGCCGTCAAGGACGATCGTGCCGGTCTCCGCGATCGCGAGCGCGCAACCCGTGACCACACTCTCGACCTTGTCCAGGTCGTGGGCCGTGCTCACGGCACGGTCGTGGATCCGGGTGGGATCGGCGGCCGACATCCACTCGGGCGGGAGCCCCGGGGGCACGAGCACGTACTGGGGCCCGCGTGCGGCGAGCAGCCGCATGATCAGATACGGCAGCTCGGCCGGGTCCGTGCGGTGCACGATCGCCCGATAGTCCGCCAGGTTCTCGGCCAGCAACTCGACCGTCTCCGCGACACTCCGGTCCCCGTGCTCGCGCAGATACCCGCGCTCGAACGCCTGGTCGTACGGCGTGTCGTCCCGTGGCACGTCGGCGAGCGCGCGCCGCACCCGGGCCAGGATCAGCTCCCTGCTGCTCACTTCTCGTCCTTCCCGCCGTGCGTGCGCTGCCACCAGTCGCGGAACGGTTCCGCGGGTACCTGCGGCAGATCACGGGTGCCGCTCCACGCCTTGCCGGGTCCGGGCAGCGTCCGCGGATGGAAGCGGCGCGTCCGGGACGCCAGCCGCTGGCCGGTGCGCAGCGCGCACGGGTGGCTGAAGGCCCACCGGGCCGCGCGCATCGCCGCCCGCTCGGCGGCGTGGCCCTTCGCGGGCTTCAGTACGACCTTGGCACCGTCCCGGGTCGCGGGCCCGCCCTCGACGACCCGTTCCCGCAGGTGCACCAGCACTTCCGGGATGTCGATGGCGACCGGGCACACGTCGTAGCAGGCTCCGCACAGCGACGACGCGTACGGGAGAGAGGCGTCGATCTCGCTTGCGGTGCCCCGGAGTTGGGGACTGAGGATGGCGCCGATCGGGCCCGGGTAGACCGAGCCGTACGCGTGGCCGCCGGCCCGCTCGTACACCGGGCAGACGTTGAGACACGCCGAGCAGCGGATGCAGCGCAGGGCCTGGCGGCCGACCTCGTCGGCCAGCGTGTCGGTGCGGCCGTTGTCGATCAGGACCAGGTGGAAGGTCTGCGGGCCGTCCTCGTCGGTCGTGCCCGTCCACGTGGAGGTGTACGGGTTCATGCGCTCGGCCGTCGAGGAGCGGGGGAGTGTCTGGAAGAAGACCTCCAGGTCCTGCCAGCTGGGCACGATCTTCTCGATGCCGACGACCGAGATCAGCGTCTCGGGGAGGGTGAGGCACATCCGGCCGTTGCCCTCGGACTCGACGACGACCATGGTGCCGGTCTCGGCGACCATGAAGTTGGCGCCGGAGACACCGACCTTGGCGCGCAGGAACTTCTCGCGCAGGTGCAGGCGTGCGGCTTCGGCCAGTTCCGCGGGAGTGTCGGTCAGGCCCTCGGGGGCCGGGCGGCCCCACTCGCTCATCTCGCGCGCGAAGATGTCCCGGATCTCGCCGCGGTTGCGGTGGATGGCCGGGACGAGGATGTGCGAGGGGCGGTCCTTGCCCAACTGCACGATGAGTTCGGCGAGATCGGTCTCGTAGGCGTTGATGCCCTCGGCTTCGAGCGCCTCGTTGAGGCCGATCTCCTGCGTGGCCATCGACTTGACCTTGACGACCTCCGTCTCACCGGTCGCCTTGACGAGATACGTGACGATCCGGTTGGCCTCGTCCGCGTCGGCGGCCCAGTGGACGGTGCCGCCGGCCGCCGTGACCGACTCCTCCAACTGCACCAGATACCGGTCCAGATGACGGAGTGTGTGCTCCTTGATCTGCTTGCCCGCCTCGCGCAGCTCGGCCCAGTCGGACACCTCCGCGACCGCGGCGGCCCGCTTGGCCCGGATGGTGTGCGTGGCGTGGCGGAGGTTGCCGCGCAGGGTCTGGTTGTGGACGGCTTCCCGCGCGGCCTTCGGGAAGGCCGGCATACCGACGAAAGTCCCACCGCTCATGCGCTCGGCTCCTCTCCGCTTCCGCTGTTCCCGCTCATACCAGCGGCTCCTCTTCCGTGCTCGCCAGGATCTCCGCGATGTGCACCGGGCGCAGGTCCGTCCTGAGACGGGTCATGGTGCCGCCGATGTGCATGAGGCAGGAGTTGTCGGCGGCGCACAGCACCTCGGCGCCGGTCGACTCCGCGTTGCGCACCTTGTCGGCGCCCATCGCCGCCGATACATCGGAGTTCTTGACGGCGAACGTGCCGCCGAAGCCGCAGCACTCGTCGGCGCGGGGCAGTTCCCTGAGCTCAAGTCCCTTGACGGACTGGAGAAGTCGGCGCGGCCGGTCGCCCAGGCCCAGACTGCGCAGGCCGTGGCAGGTGGGGTGGTAGGTGACGGTGTGCGGGTAGTACGCGCCCACGTCCGTCACGCCGAGCACGTCCACCAGGAACTCGGTGAGCTCGTACGTCTTCGGCACGACCGGTGCCAGCGTGGCCGCGAGGGTGTCCCCGCGGCCCTCGGCGCGGGCCCGCTCGCCCATCCGCGGATACAGCTCCCGGACCATCGCGCCGCACGACCCGGACGGGGTCACGATCGCTTCGTACTCACCGAATACATCGGAGAAATGCCGGGCCAGTGGCTCGGCCTCATGCCGGTACCCGGTGTTGTAGTGCGCCTGCCCGCAGCACGTCTGCGCCATCGGGAAGTCGACGTCTACGCCCAGCCTGGTCAGCAGTTTCACCACTGCGCGGCCGGTATCCGGATACAGCGTGTCGTTGACACAGGTCAGGAACAGAGCGACACGCATCGCAGCTCCTTGGGATCGATCATCGGATGAGTGCACATTACGCGGCGCTGGCTCAGCTGGAAATGCTGTTCGACATCTGCGGGCCGGCTGTGGCTGGTCGCGCAGTTCCCCGCGCCCCTTTGGGGCGCTGGTGTGCGGGCGGATTTTAGTGTCACCGGCCTGTGAGCCGGGCCTCGGCCGCCTGCCAAGCCGCGACAGTGCCCCGTGGCTCGTACCGCTCCAACGGCTGCGTGCGAACCAGCAGTTCGCGCATCGATGTGCGGTCGCCGACCAGGCCGTGGGTGCGGGCCTGGACGAGGACGTTGCCCAGGGCCGCCGCCTCCGCCGGGCCCGCCACGACCGGCAGGCCGCAGGCGTCGGCGGTGAGCTGGCACAGCAGGGCGTTGCGGGTGCCGCCGCCGACGATGTGCACGACATCTACCGGATGGTCGGCGAGTGACTCCGCCTCGCGGATCGCCCGGCGATGGGCGAGCGCGAGCGAGTCGAGGATGCAGCGCGTGATCTCGGCGGGGGACTCGGGCACGGGCTGCCCCGACTCCCGGCAGGCGTCGGCGATCCGGGACGGCATCCGGCCGGGGGCGAGGAACGCCGCGTCGCCCGCGTCCACCACGGACCGCAGCGGCGGCACCCCGGCGGCGGCGAGCAGCAGCTCGCCCAGATCCGGGTGCCCCCATTCCCGTACGCACTCCTGGAGCAGCCACAGTCCCATGATGTTCCGGAGATAGCGGACTGTCCCGTCCAGGCCCAGCTCGTTGGTGAAGTTGGCCGCGCGGCTGGCCTCGGTGAGGACGGGCGCCTCCAGCTCCAGGCCCGCGAGGGACCAGGTGCCGGTGCAGATGTAGGCGAAGCGTTCGTTGCCCACGGCCGGCACGGCAGCCACCGCGGAGGCGGTGTCGTGGGAGCCGACGGTCGTCACCGGGACCGGGCCGGTCAGCCCGGTCTCGTCGAGCACCCGGTGCTGGAGGAGCCCCGCCGGATCGCCGGGCCGCCGCAGGGGCGCGAACAGCTCCAGGTCGATGCCGAGGCGCGCCGCGACGTCGTACGACCAGTCGCGGGTTCGCGGGTCGATCAGCTGGGTGGTGGAGGCGTTGGTGAGCTCTGTGCCGACCTCGCCCGTGAGCCAGTACGTCAGCAGGTCGGGAATGAGCAACAGGCGGCTCGCATAAGACAGTTGGGCCGACGAGCGGGCCGCCACCAGCTGGTACAGCGTGTTGAAGGGCGCGTACTGGAGTCCGGTCGCCGCGTACAGCTCGGCGGCGGGCACGGTGGCCCACACCTTCTCCGCGACGCCCTGGGTGCGGGTGTCCCGGTAGTGCACCGGGTTGCCGAGCAGCGCCCCGTCCGCGTCGAGCAGGCCGTAGTCCACGGCCCAGCTGTCGATGCCGACCGAGTCGAGCCGTCCACCGCAGTGGGCACCGGCCGCCCGCAGCCCGTCGAGGACGCCCCCGTACAGAGAGAGGATGTCCCAGCGCAGGCCCTCGGGGACCCGGACCGGCCGGTTCGGGAAGCGGTGCGCCTCGGTCAGGTCCAGCGACTCGGGGCCCACGCGGCCGACCATGACGCGCCCGCTGGACGCGCCGAGGTCGACCGCGGCGTACGACTTCACAGCGGTCACCCGCGTCACCGGAGGAACGCGGCGGCGACGCCGGCGTCGACCGGGACGTGCAGACCGGTGGTGTGCGTCAGGTCGCCGCCCGTCAGGGCGAAGACGGCGTTGGCGACATGCTCCGGCAGCACCTCGCGCTTGAGGATGGTCCGCTGGGCGTAGAACTCGCCGAGCTTCTCCTCCTCGATGCCGTAGGTGGCCGCGCGCTGCGCGCCCCAGCCGCCCGCGAAGATCCCGGAGCCACGGACGACTCCGTCGGGGTTGACGCCGTTGACCCGGATACCGTGCTCGCCCAGTTCGGCGGCGAGCAGGCGGACCTGGTGGGCCTGGTCGGCCTTGGTCGCGGAGTACGCGATGTTGTTCGGACCAGCGAAGACGGCGTTCTTGGACGCGATGTAGATGACATCCCCGCCAAGACCCTGCTCGATCATCACCCGGGCCGCCTCGCGTGAGACGAGGAAGGAGCCGCGGGCCATGATGTCGTGCTGGAGGTCCCAGTCCTTGGCGGTGGTCTCCAGGAGCGGCTTGGAGATGGAGATGCCGGCGTTGTTCACGACGAGGTCGACGCCGCCGAAGGCGAGCAGCGCCGTCTTGAAGGCCTCGGTGATCTGCTCCTCGGAGGTCACGTCGACGGTGACGGCGACGGCCTTGTCGGGGCCGCCGAGCGACGTGGCGACGTCGGCCGCGTTCTCCCCGTTCAGGTCCGCGATCACGACACACGCGCCCTCGGCCACCAGCCGCTCGGCGATCGCCTTGCCGATACCGCTGCCCGCACCCGTCACCAGCGCCACCCGCGTGGCGAGCGGCTTGGGCTTCGGCATCCGCTGGAGCTTGGCCTCCTCAAGGGCCCAGTACTCGATGCGGAACTTCTCGGACTCCTCGATCGGCGCGTACGTGGAGACCGCCTCGGCCCCGCGCATCACGTTGATCGCGTTGACGTAGAACTCGCCGGCCACGCGCGCGGTCTGCTTGTCCTTGCCGAAGCTGAACATGCCGACACCGGGGATCAGCACGATCGCCGGGTCCGCGCCGCGCATCGCGGGGGAGTCCGCGTCGGCATGCCGCTGGTAGTAGGCCGCGTACTCCTCGCGGTACTCGGCGTGCAGCTCCTTGAGCCGGGCGATCGCCTCGTCGAGGGCGGCCGTCGGCGGCAGGTCGAGGACGAGCGGCCTGACCTTCGTACGGAGGAAGTGGTCCGGACAGGAGGTGCCGAGGGCGGCGAGGCGCGGGTGCTCGGCGCTCGCGAGGAAGTCGAGGACGACCCCGGAGTCGGTGAAGTGGCCGACCTGCGGGCGGTCCTGGGAGGCCAGCGACCGGATCAGGGGCGCGAGAGCGGCGGCCCGCTCCCGGCGCTCGGCGGCGCCGAGCGCCGCGTAGCCCTCGATCACCGGACCGAACGGCTCGGGCTTGCCGTGCTCGGCGAGGAAGGCCTCGGCGGTGCGGATGATGTGCAGCGAGTTGCGCTCGCACTCCTCCGACGTGTCGCCCCACGCCGTGATGCCGTGGCCGCCGAGGACGCAGCCGATCGCCTGCGGGTTGGCCGTCTTGACCGCCGCGATGTCCAGACCGAGCTGGAAACCGGGCCGGCGCCACGGCACCCACACCACGCTGTCGCCGAAGCACTCGGCCGTCAGCTTCTCCCCGTCGGCCGCGCAGGCCAGCGCGATACCGGAGTCGGGGTGCAGGTGATCGACATGGGCGGCGTCCACCAGACCGTGCATCGCCGTGTCGATCGACGGGGCCGCGCCACCCTTGCCGTGCAGGCAGTAGTCGAACGCGGCGACCATCTCGTCCTCGCGCTCCACCCCCGGGTACACGTCCGTCATCGCCCGCAGCCGGTCCAGCCGCAGCGCGGCCAGCCCCGACTCGGTCAGGGTGCCGAGATCCCCGCCCGACCCCTTGACCCACATCAACTCGACGTCCCCGCCGGTCACAGGATCGGTGTCGGTCCCCTTCGCGGACGTGTTGCCGCCCGCGTAGTTGGTGTTACGCGGATCAGTGCCAAGCCGGTGCGAGCGACCCAGCAGAGCAGCGGCTTCGGGATGGGGTGCCATGTTCCTAGTCCTTAACAAGAGTGTGTGTACGTGTTGGTCACGGGGCGACGGAGGGTGCGCCCCGATAGGGGCGCGGGGAACTGCGCGACCAGCCCAACTCAACCCGCAGACTGCTACCGGCCGGGCCAGGCAGACGAAACGCAGCTATCACGCACCCCAGCCCGCCTGCTGCCCACCAACCCGCTCCGCAGCGATCTTCTCCTGCCACCCGGAACGGCGATACGCCGCGATCGGGTCGCCATCCAGCCCCAGCTCCCCACGAACCTCCGCCACCAACGGCCGCACATCCGTGTTGTACGCGTCCATCACCACGGCGTTCGCCCCGAGCACGTCACCGGACCGCTGCGCGACGGTCAGCGCCTCCCGGTCGACGAGGAGAGCCTTCGCGGTGGCCTCCTGGACGTTCATCACGGAACGGATGATCGCCGGGATCTTCGCCTCGATGTTGTGGCACTGGTCCAGCATGAACGCGACGTCCGGCGTGAACCCACCCCCGCGAATCACCTCGTACATGATCCGGAACAGCTGGAAGGGGTCGGCGGAACCGACCATCAGGTCGTCGTCCGCGTAGAAGCGGGAGTTGAAGTCGAACGCCCCGAGCTTCCCCTCGCGCAGCAGCGTGGCCACGATGAACTCGATGTTGGTGCCCGGCGCGTGGTGCCCGGTGTCGACGACGACCTGCGCCTTGGGGCCGAGCTTGAGGCAGTGCGCGTACGCCGTGCCCCAGTCCGGCACATCGGTCGCGTAGAAGGCGGGCTCGAAGAACTTGTACTCCAGCAGCATCCGCTGGTCGTCCCCGAGCCGCTCGTAGACCCGCGCCAGACCCTCGGCGAGCCGGTCCTGGCGCTCACGGAGGTCGTCCTGACCGGGATAGTTCGTGCCGTCCGCGAACCACAGCTTCAGGTCCTGCGAACCCGTCGCGTCCATGATGTCGACGCACTCGAGCAGATGGTCGAGAGCCTTGCGGCGCACCGTGGCATCCGGGTGGCAGATGCTGCCGAGCTTGTAGTCGTCGTCCTGGAAGGTGTTGGAGTTGATCGCGCCCAGCTTCAGGCCGCGCTCCTCGGCGTACTTGGCCAGGGCCGCATAGTCGTCGACCTTGTCCCACGGGATGTGCAGCGCCACGGTCGGCGCCGCCCCGGTGTACTCGTGCACCTTCGCGGCGTCATCCAGCTTTTCGAAAGGATTGCGCGGGACTCCCGGCTGCGCGAACACCTTGAAGCGGGTGCCCGAGTTCCCGTACGCCCATGACGGCGTCTCGATTGCCTGGGTCTTGAGGGCGGACTTCACCGCGGCAAGCTCGGTCACTTCAGGGCTCCTGTGACTTCGGTGGTGGCATCGGGTCTGAACGACTTCAGTATGACTGCACTCTGAAACGATTCAGAAGGCTGAAGCTATGAGCAGCCCGAGGGGCTGTCAACCCCTCGGGCGAAGACCGTCGCCCGTGATTCGGTTGTGACCTTTGGCTATCGAAAATTTCGGTCTGTACCCATTGACGTGACCTGCGTGACCTGCCTAACGTCCCGGCAACCTAGTTGAAACCTTTCACGACGTCGTGAGGCCTCTGCCCGCGTCGTTGAGGAGCTCCCCATGACCCACCGGTCCGACGCGGGTCCGGCCCCCGTGCTGGCACTCAAGGACATCTCGAAGTCCTTCGGTGCAGTACGCGCCCTGCGGGACGTGTCCCTTGAACTGTTCCCCGGCGAAGTGCACGCACTCGCCGGTGAGAACGGCGCGGGCAAGTCGACCCTCATCAAGACGCTCGCCGGCGTGCACCGACCGGACGCCGGTCAGGTGCTGCTGGACGGCGAACCCACCGTCTTCCACGGTCCCGCCGATGCCCGGGACGCGGGCATCGCGGTGATCTACCAGGAGCCCACGCTCTTCCCCGACCTCTCGATCGCCGAGAACATCTTCATGGGGCGCCAGCCCCATCGCGCACTCGGCCGGATCGACCACAAGGCCACGTACGCGGCGACCCTGGCCCTGATGAAGCGCCTCGGCGTCGAACTCGACCCCGATCGCCCGGCGCGCGGCCTGTCCATCGCCGACCAGCAGATCGTCGAGATCGCCAAGGCGCTCTCCTTCGACGCCCGCGTCCTGATCATGGACGAGCCGACCGCCGCCCTCACCGGCAGCGAGGTGGCCCGCCTCTTCGGCGTCGTCCGCACCCTGCGTGAGCAGGGCTCGGCCGTGCTGTTCATCTCGCACCGGCTGGAGGAGATCTTCCAGATCAGCCAGCGCGTCACCACCCTGCGCGACGGCGCCCTGATCTCCAGCGAACCGCTGGACGGTATGACCGAGGACGACCTCGTACGCCGCATGGTCGGCCGCGATCTCGACGAGCTCTATCCCAAGCAGGACGTAGAGGCGGGTGACGTCGCCCTGAGTGTGCGGCGGCTGACCCGCGAGGGTGTCTTCACCGATGTCTCCTTCGACGTCCGGCGCGGTGAGATCGTCGGTCTCGCCGGGCTCGTCGGCGCCGGGCGCACGGAGGTCGCCCGGGCCGTCTTCGGTGTCGACCGCTGGGACGCCGGTGAGGTGGAGATCGACGGACGGGCGCTGACGAACGGCGCGCCCTCCACCGCGATGGCCGCCGGGCTCGCCCTCGTCCCCGAGGACCGGCGTGCCCAGGGCCTGGTGATGGACATGTCCATCGAGCGCAACATCGGCCTGACCGGACTCCGTAAGACGGTCAGGGCGGGCTTCATGGACCGCGGCGCCGAGCGCAGCCGTTCACTCGACTGGGCGGTCAAGCTCCAGGTGAAGTACGCGCGGATCGCCGACACCGTGTCGACGCTCTCCGGCGGCAACCAGCAGAAGGTCGTCCTCGCCAAGTGGCTGGCCACAGGACCGAAGGTGCTGATCGTCGACGAGCCGACCCGGGGCATCGACGTCGGTACGAAGGCCGAGGTGCACCGGCTGCTCAGCCAGCTGGCCGCCGACGGCGTGGCCGTCCTGATGATCTCCTCAGACCTGCCCGAGATCCTCGGCATGGCCGACCGGGTCCTCGTCATGCACGAGGGCCGGCTCACCGCCGAGATCCCACGCTCCGAAGCCACCGAGGAAACCGTGATGGCCGCAGCCACCGGGAGGACAGCCGCATGACGGTGACCGCCCCCAACCCCGCCCCCGCCGCCGAGGTGCCCAAGTCCAGCGGCACCCGGCTGGTGGACCGCGTCTTCAAGATGCGTGAACTCGCCATCCTGCTGGTCTTCCTGGTGATGATCGCCATCACCCAGATGGGCAACAGCGAGTTCCTGTCCGAGCAGGGCATCAAGGACCTGCTGCTGAACGCGACGATCCTCGTGCTGGTCGCCACCGGCCAGGCACTGGTCGTGATCACCCGGAACGTCGACCTGTCGGTCGGCTCCACGCTCGGCATCAGCGCCTTCGCGGCCGGCACGTATCTGCAGGGCGGCGGAAACCCCGTCGTCGCGGTGGTCCTCGCGGTCCTGATGGGGATCGGCTGGGGACTGGTGAACGGGCTGCTCGTCAGCCTCGGCCAGGTGCCCGCCCTCGTCGTCACCCTCGGCACGCTCTACATCATCCGCGGCATCGACTCCATCTGGGTCGGCTCCCGGCAGATCACCGCGGCGGGCCTCCCGGACGGGTTCATCGACTTCGGCTCCGGCGGCATCTCGGCCGTGCCGTGGCTGGCGATGATCGCGCTGGCGGTGCTGATCGCGACGGCGTACTACCTCAAGCACTTCGGCAGTGGGCGCGAGCTGTACGCACTCGGCTCCAACCCGGAGGCCGCCCGCCTCGCCGGTATCCCGGTACGCAAGCGGATCCTCGCCGCCTACACCTTCTGCGGAGCCCTCGCGGGACTCGCGGGCGCCCTGTACCTCGCCCGGTTCGGCAACGTCGACTCGGGCACGGGCAACGGCTACGAACTCACCGTCGTCAGCGCGGTCGTGGTCGGCGGCGTCGTCTTCACCGGCGGCTCAGGCAGCGTCTACGGCGCCGCTCTCGGCGCGCTGCTCCTCACCTCCATCAACAGCGTGCTGCCCGCCCTCGGCGTCAGCTCCGTGTGGGTGCTCGCCATCAACGGCATCCTGCTCATCCTCGCCATCGCGGTCGACCGGGTCGTCGCCCTGCGGGTGGCGTCCGCCCTGAAGAAGAGGAACGCCCGCCATGGCTGACTCCGCTCTCGCGCGCGCCGTCCGCTGGGACACGGTTGTCGGCGCTCTCCTCATCGTCGTTCTGCTGCTGTCCTTCGGGACCGTGGACGGCTTCGGCAACGCCCTCAACCTGTCCTTCCTGCTCGGCAACACGCTGCCCATCGCGCTGATCGCGCTGCCGATGACCCTGCTCGTGGTGTCCGGCGAGATCGACCTGTCGGTCGCTTCCACGGCCGGTCTGTCCGGCGCGGTGATGGGCGCGCTGTGGAACCAGGGCCTGACGATCGAGGTGATCATCCCGATCTGCCTGCTCCTCGGAGTGGTGTGCGGGCTGATCAACGGCCTGCTGGTGACGCGGCTCGGACTGCCGTCCCTCGCCGTCACCATCGGCACGCTCGCCGCCTACCGGGGCATCGCGCAGATCGTGCTCGGCTCCGACGCGGTGACCGACTTCCCCACCCAGTACCTGGACTTCGCGGCCGGACGCATCGGCGACACCTTCATCCCGTACGCGTTCCTGCCCTTCCTCGCGCTGCTGGCGATCGCCGTGGTCGTGCTGCACGCCACGCCGTTCGGGCGCTCCCTGTTTGCGGTGGGCGCCAACGAGGAGGCCGCGCGGTTCGCCGGCATCCGCGTCAAGCGGCAGAAGCTGATCCTGTTCACCATGACCGGGCTCATGGCGTCGCTCACCGGCATCTTCTGGGCGCTGCACTACGCCAGCGCCCGCTTCGACAACGCCACGGGACTCGAACTCTCCGTCGTGGCGGCCGTACTGCTCGGCGGCATCGACTTCGACGGCGGCAAGGGCACGCTCGGCGGCGCGATCGCGGGAGTCTTCCTGCTCGGCGCGCTGCAGAACGTGATGAGCCTCCAGGATGTCTCCGCCCAGTCGCAGATCGTCGTCACCGGCGTTCTGCTCGTTCTCTCCGTGCTCGGCCCGCGGGTCGCACGGCAGATCTCCATCGCGAGGGCCGGACGCAAAGCCGCCTCGACTCCGACCTCGTAACCGCTCACCCTCGTAAGGAGCTCCACCATGCGCAAGTCATCCATCCGCCGGGCCTGTGTGGCCCTGGCCGCCGTCACCTCCCTCTCGCTGGCCGCGACCGCCTGTGGCGGCACCTCCAAGGACGACGTCAAGGACGAGGGCGGCTCGAACGCCTCGGCCGGCAAGGCCGACCCGAACGCGGCCACCAAGAAGGGCCTGACCGTCGGCTTCCTGCCCAAGCAGGTCAACAACCCGTACTTCACCACCGCCGACAAGGGCGGCGAGAAGGCCCTCAAGGAGCTGGGCTCCAGCTACAAGGAGACCGGCCCCAGCAGCGCCACGGACACCTCCGGCCAGGTGAGCTACGTCAACACGCTCACCCAGCAGCAGGTCGACGCGATGGCCGTGTCCGCGCAGGACCCGGGCGCCCTGTGCACCGCGCTCAAGCAGGCCATGAAGAACGGCATCAAGGTCGTCACGTACGACTCCGACACCAAGGCCGACTGCCGCAACGTCTTCGTCTCGCAGGCCAGCGCCGAGGCCCTCGGCCGCACCGAGGTCCAGCTCCTCGCCGAACAGCTCGACTACAAGGGTGAGATCGCGATCCTGTCCGCCGCGCAGACCGCGACGAACCAGAACACGTGGATCGACTTCATGAAGGACGAGCTGAAGGACCCCAAGTACAAGGACATGAAGCTGGTCAAGGTCGCGTACGGCAACGACGACGCCCAGCAGTCCTTCCAGCAGACCCAGGGCCTCCTCCAGGAGTACCCGAAGCTGGCCGGCATCATCTCCCCGACCACCGTCGGCATCAAGGCGGCCGCCCAGTACCTGTCGGGTTCGAAGTACAAGGGCAAGGTCAAGCTGACCGGCCTGGGCACCCCGAACGACATGCGCAAGTACGTCAAGAACGGCACCGTCGACGCCTTCGAGCTGTGGGACCCGGCGAAGCTCGGCGAGCTGGCCGCGCGTACCGCCGTCGCCCTGTCGTCCGGCCAGATCACCGGCGCGGAGGGCGAGACCTTCAAGGCCGGTGACATGGGCACCTTCACCATCGGCAAGGACGGCGTGATCGACCTCGGCAAGCCGACCGTGTTCGACGCGAAGAACATCGACCAGTTCAACTTCTGATCACCAACTCACGTCAGAGGAGCGGTACTTCATGCAGCGCGTCTGTTTCCTGCTCAAGGTCCGTCAGGACAGGATCGCCGAGTACCGCGAACGCCACGCAGCCGTGTGGCCGGAGATGCTCGATGCACTCTCGGCCACCGGCTGGCACAACTACTCACTCTTCCTGCGCGACGACGGCCTGCTCGTCGGCTACCTGGAGACCGAGGACTTCGAGGCCGCCAAGGCAGGCATGGAGGCCACCGAGGTCAACGCCCGCTGGCAGGCCGAGATGGGCCCCTTCTTCGAATCCCTCGACGGGACCCGCCCCGACGAGGCCATGAAACCGCTCACCGAGGTGTTCCACCTCGCCTGACACCCCTTGCCCGAAACCCTCTGCCCGCCCCCCCTTCCGCCCCCGCACGACAACGGAGTCCCCTGCGATGAGAAGACGTACGCTCCTGACCGGCGCAGTACTGAGCGCCATAGTGACCCCGGCCCTCGGCGCCGGCACCGCACGCGCCGCCGATCCCGGCCCCTCGGTCACCCAGACCGGCAACACCACACTCGACAGCCAGGCGATCTTCTTCGTCTCGTACGACGGCCTGGTCAACAACAACTCGTTCCAGAAGAACGGGCTGCTGACCTACAAGGGCTACCAGTACGCCGTCTGGTACACCGCCGACCGCAACGCCGTCGTGGGCCGTCGCGTGCTCGGCGGCAGCACCTGGTCGACCGTGAAGGTCGGGCACACCCTCCGGTACAACGACTCGCACAACGTCATCTCCATGGGCGTCTCCAAGGTCGACGGCCGCCTCCACCTCAACATGGACTCCCACAGCGACGGATTCACCTACGTGAAGTCGGTGGCAGGGCTCATGGACAACCCGGCCGGGCTGAGCTGGACCACCAGCCGCTTCGGCGCCCCGCAGTCCACCCTCGACGGGCTCGCGCTCACCTCGCAGTTCACGTACCCGCAGTTCGTCTCGATGCCCGACGGCAAGCTGCAGCTCAGCTACCGGGTGGGGATCTCCGGCAACGGCCGCAACGCCATCGCCGAGTACAACGGCACGTCCTGGACCAACCTCGGCGAGTGGACCAGCTCCACCGGCACGTACACCAGCGAGCACGGCTCCAGCACCGTCCGCAACATGTACCTGCACGGCATCGACTACGACAGGAACGGGCGGCTGCACTCCTTCTTCACCTGGCGCGAGCAGAACGGCGCCGTGATGTGCAACGGCGGCGGCATCACCAACCACGACACGGGCTACGTCTACTCCGACGACCGCGGCCGCACCTGGCGCAACAACGCGGGCGCCGTGGTCGGCACCACCGGAGGCTCCGACAGGGTCGCCGTCACCGACAGCGGTTTGGTCGTCGACGCCCTCAACCCCGACCACTCCCTGATGAACCAGGAGAGCCAGGCCACCGACTCCGCGGGCCGTCCGCACGCGATCATCAGCTATGTGCCGGGCCGCTTCGGGCAGTGCACGACCAACTACGTCACCAACCGGACGGCCAACGGACGCGCCTTCCACGTCCGCAAGACCTCCGCCGGCACGTGGAGCAAGACCGAGATACCGGTTCCCCTGAACTCCAGCCAGCGCACCAGGCTGATCCTCGACAAGTACGACAACGCCTACGCGATCATGCCGTTCGGAAGGATCGTCGCCGCCTCCGCCGCCTCCGGTCACACGGACTGGGCGACCCTGTTCGACGCCAGCGGGCTGAACGCCTTCGGCGAGGTCGTCGTCGACGAGACCCGGATCGCGCAGGACGGCGTGCTGTCCATCCTGTACCAGGTGAAGTCCAGCGGTACGACGCCCTCGGCGCTCCGTGTCGTCGACTTCAGGCTGCCTGCGTGACGGTGTCCGTTCCGTGTGGGCACGCGGGTAATCTGACTGCGTGCCCACCACTCCCCGTTCTACCGGAGGTAACCGCCTGATGGCCCAGTCGGTGGGTATAAAGGACGTCGCCCGCGTCGCCGGAGTCTCGGTGGGCACGGTCTCGAACGTCATCAACCGCCCGGACACGGTCGCCTCCGAGACACGGGCCCGTGTCCTGTCCGCCATCGACCGGCTCGGCTACGTCCGCAGCGAGTCGGCGCGGCAGCTGCGCGCCGGACGCAGCCGGATCATGGGCCTGCTCGTGCTGGACATGGGCAACCCCTTCTTCGTGGACGTCGCGCGCGGCGCCGAGCGGGCCGCGCGGGAGGCCGGGGTCGGGGTGATGGTCTGCAACAGCGGCCAGAGCCCGAGCGAGGAGGCGGACTACCTGTCGCTCTTCGCCGAGCAGCGCGTACGGGGCGTCCTGCTGACGCCCGCCGACGCGACCGGGCGCAACATAGCGACGTTCCGCCGCCACGGCATCCCCTTCGTACTCGTCGACCGGGTCGCCGAGGGCACCACCGAGTGCTCGGTGTCGGTCGACGACGTGGCGGGCGGCGCACTCGCCGTACGGCACCTCATCGACGCCGGCCACCGCTCCATCGCGTACGTCAGCGGGCCGCCCGGGCTGAACCAGGTCAGGGACCGCCGCACCGGCGCCCTGAACGCGCTGGACGAGGCGGGACTCGGCCCGGAATCCCTGCGGGAGCTGCCCACCGAGCGGCTCGACGTGGCCGCGGGCCGCGACGCCGGCGCCCGTCTCCTGGGCCTAGCCGACCGCCCGACCGCCGTCTTCTGCGCCAACGACCTGCTCGCCCTCGGCGTCCTGCAGGCCATGTTCGCGGCAGGCGTGAGCGTCCCGGACGACCTCGCGATCGTCGGCTACGACGACATCGAGTTCGCCGCCGCCGCGGCCGTCCCGCTGACCTCCGTACGGCAGCCCGCCGTCACCATGGGCGCGCTCGCCGCCGAGCTCCTGCTGGAGGAGACCGAGGCCGAGACGGCACCCGTCCCGCACGAGCACCGGCGTGTGGTGCTCCAGCCGGAACTGGTGGTGCGGCGCTCCAGCCTCCCGCCGCGCTGAGCGGCCGTTCAGTACGCGATCCGCTCCCGGTCCGGGTGGCCGGCCGTACGGATTTTCTTGATCCAGGGCTCGGCTCGCCGGAGAACTTGTGCTGAACTGGGTTGCATCCTGCAATCCGTTCGTCTCGGGAGACCCCCTTGAGCGCCAGCTACCGTCAGCCCGGTGTCGTTCTCAGCGACCGCCACTTCACCGTGCCCCTCGATCACGACGACCCGTCGGGAGAGACGATCGAGCTGTACGCCCGTGAAGTGGTCGCGAGCGACAGGACGAGTCAGGACCAGCCCTGGCTGGTGTACCTCCAGGGCGGGCCCGGCTTCGGCGCCAACCGCTTCGTCGGCAAGCAGGCCTGGCTCGGCCGGGCCCTCAAGGACTACCGCGTCCTGCTCCTCGACCAGCGCGGCACCGGCAGCTCCACGCCCGCCAACCGCCAGACCCTCCCGCTGCGCGGCGGACCCCGCGAACAGGCCGACTACCTCGCGCTGTTCCGCGCCGACTCCATCGTCCGCGACTGCGAGGCGATCCGCCCGGCCGTCACCGGCGGCGCCCCCTGGACCGTCCTGGGCCAGAGCTTCGGCGGATTCTGCGCGACCCACTACCTGTCCACCGCACCGCAAGGCCTGAGCGCCGCCCTGATCACCGGCGGTCTGCCGACCCTCGACGGGCACGCGGACGACGTCTACCGGGCGGCGTACCCGCGCATCGAGCGCAAGGTCACCGCCCACTACGAGCGCTATCCCCAGGACGTCGAGCGGGCCCGGCGGATCGCCGAGTACCTGCTGCGGCACGAGCCCGTCCTGAACGGCGGCTACCGCCTCACCGTCGAGGCCTTCCAGTCCCTCGGCATCCTGCTCGGCGGCGGCGAGGGCAGCCACCGGTTGCACTACCTCCTGGAGAACGCCTTCGTCCGCACCGCCCAGGGCCCGGCCCTCTCCGACGCCTTCCAGGAGGAGGTCCTGTCCGTCCTCTCCTTCGCGGGCCACCCGCTGTACGCGCTGGTCCACGAGGCCTGCTACGCCCAGGGCGACCGCCCCACCGCCTGGTCCGCCGAGCGGGTCCGCGGCGAGTTCCCGCAGTTCGACGCGGCCAAGACCCTCGCGGGCGACGGTCCTGTCCTGTTCACCGGCGAGTCCGTGCACCCGTGGACCTTCGACTGCGACCCGGCCCTGCGCCCGCTGCGCGAGACCGCCGACCTCCTCGCCGAACGCACCGACTGGCCCTCGCTGTACGACCCGGCCCGCCTCGCGGCCAACGAGGTCCCCGTCGCCGCGGCGATCTACCACGACGACATGTACGTCGACACCGAGCACGCCCTGCACACGGCCCGGACGATCCGCGGCCTGCGGACGTACGTCACCGACGAGTTCGAGCACGACGGGGTGCGGGCGGGCGGCCCGCGCGTCCTGGACCGGCTGATCGCGCTGGCACGGGACGAGGCCTGACCGCGAAGACACCTAGGCGGGCACGGGCTCCGGGCGGCGCGCCGGTGTCGTGCGCAGGGGGTTCACGATCCGTCCGTCCGGCAGGAGTTCGCCGGTGTCGTCGAAGACGACCGTCCCGTTGCACAGCAGGTTCCAGCCCTGTTCCGGATGGGCGGACATGATCGCGGCGGCTTGGTGATCGGGACTGTCAGCGGTGGGGCAGGTGGGCCAGTGGGTGCACATGACGTCTCTCCGGGGTCTGCGAAGAAGCTCGTTCCTCTGTGGTAGCGGAGTTTGTTTTCAGTTGTATTAGGGACCTCTCCGGAACCGAAAACTCATCGGTGAGTTCGTTCTCCGCAAGGGAGTTGGATGGGTCGGACCCCGCCCCGGACCGGACGGCGACGGCAGTCGCCGGTGATCGGTGCGGGCACCCGCTGCGTACGCTGGGTGGCATGCAAGACGAACCCGGCACCGCAGCGCCCGCCCGTACCGAACTCCGGCTCCAGGCGGACTGTGCCCAGTGCTTCGGGCTGTGCTGCGTCGCGTTGCCTTTCTCCCGCTCGGCGGACTTCGCGATCGACAAGGCCGCCGGAACCCCGTGCTCGAACCTCCGGACGGACTCCCGCTGCGGCATCCATACGGAGCTGCGGCAGCGCGGCTTCAACGGCTGCACCGTCTACGACTGCTTCGGTGCGGGCCAGCAGGTCTCGCAGCTCACCTTCGGCGGCGCGGACTGGCGCTCGGGCCCACCGGCGCGGGCCCGGCTGTTGTTCGAGGTGTTCCCGGTCGTGCGACAGCTCCACGAACTGCTCTGGTACCTCACCTCGGCGCTGGACGTCCCGGCGGCCCGACCGATCCACGCCGAACTGCGCCGTGAGCTGGACAGGACCGAGGCACTCACCCGCAAAGCCCCGGAGGAACTGGCCGAGTTGGACGTGCCGGCCGTCCGCCAGGACGTCAACGTCCTGCTGCTGCGCACCAGCGAACTGGCCCGGGCCGGTCTCGGCCGGGGCAAGAAGAAGGAGCGCCGGGGCGCCGACCTCATGGGCGCCAGGCTCAAGGGCGCCGATCTGCGGGGCGCCAACCTCCGCGGCGCGTATCTCATCGCCGCCGACCTGACCGGCGCGGACCTGCGGGACGCGGACCTGATCGGCGCCGACCTGCGCGACACCGACCTCACGGACGCCGACCTGACCGGCGCCCTCTTCCTCACCCAGCCGCAGGTCAACGCCGCCAAGGGCGGTCCCGGCACCAGGCTGCCGGCGTCACTCACCCGCCCCGGTCACTGGACAGGATGAGGCCGACGGGGCCCGGGACTCCTCCGGTCCCTCCGACGCCGCTGACCCTTCCGACGCCTCTGCCACCTCCGACACTTCTGGTTTTGCCGGCTTCGTGGGCGGCGCGGGGGAGCGGCGGTCGAGGTGCAGCGTCAGTCCTGCCGGCATCAGCGTGAGTCGCTCGGCCACCCGCAGCCGGTAGGCGGGGTCCGGCCGCAGCTCGTACCGGCGCAGCAGCAGCCCCAGCACGAGCGTCGCCTCGTGCAGCGCGAACTGCCGCCCGATGCAGGCCCGCGCGCCGGTGCCGAACGGCTTGAAGGTGTGGCCGGGCCGGGATCGTACGGCCCGCGGCTCGAAGCGGTCGGGATCGAACCTCTCCGCGTCGGGACCCCAGACCTCGGGATCGCGGTGCAGCAGCGGGGTCAGGACCAGCGTCCACGCGCCCCGGCGCATCGGATGCACGCCGCCCAGGACCGTGTCCTGCCGGGCCTCGCGGGCGAAGGCGGGCGCCGTGGGCCACAGGCGCAGCGACTCGTCGAGTACGCGCCGCACGTACCGGAGTCTGGCGACCTGGTCGTAGGCCGGTTCCGGGGTGTCGCCCCAGACGTGGTCCACCTCGGCCCGGGCGCGCGCGGCCACCTCGGGATGCCGGGCGAGGTAGTGCAGGGCGAAGGAGAGCGCACCGGATGTCGTCTCGTGGCCCGCGATCAGGAAGGTGATGACCTGGCGGCGGATGTTCTCGGGTGTGAGCCGCTCACCCGTCTCCGGATGGGCGGTCCCCAGCATCCGGTCCAGCAGGTCGCCTTCCCCCGCCGGGCCGTCGAGGCGGGCCCGCACCACCTCGTCGACCGTGCGGTTGAGATACGCGACGTCTGACTCGTTGCGGCGGGTGGCGGTGCGCAGCAGCACCGGAGCGAGCGGTGCGGGGACGGCGTTGAGGCGCTGTGCGTACGTCAGGGCGCCCACCATGGCCGTGACGAAGGGATGCGGCCGGGTGCGCTCGAAGGAGCCGAAGTCATGGCCGAAACCGGTGCGGGCGATCGTCTCCAGCGTCAGCTTGGTCATGTCACCGGGCACGTCGACGGCCCGGCCCGCCGCCCGCTCCCCGTCCCAGCGGTCGGTCAGCCGACGCGTCACCGCCAGCATCATCGAGTGATAGCCCTCCATGGCCTCGCGGCTGAAACCGGGCGCCAAAACGTCGTGTGCCAGCTGCCAGTTGGGCTCGTGGTTGTACGCCGTGAAGAGGCCGTCCCCGGCGACCGGCCTGAGGTTGGCGACGCCGAGGCCCACGTGCTTGGCGAACCGCGACTCGTCCGCCAGTTCCCCCGCGAGCCGGGCACCCCATACGAAGACGATCTCCTTGCTGAACGCCTTGCGCCGGAAGATCGGCCCGAGCTCTCGCCCGATCCGCATCGAATCCTGCAACGGCGTGCGGAGATCGACCCCGACGGCGTCACCGATCAAGGGCACGCGATGGGGCGGACGCGGAATGCGGTCCAGCTCGGGCCAGCCGAGCTCCGCGCTGCGGAACCCCTTCGGCAGCGTGCTCCGCTTCGTCTCCGCCATGACGCCATCTCCCTTGTGCGGGCCGTCGGTTGGGCTTGTTGTACGCGGATTCAATAGCCGCTCGCCAGTGTGATCCCGCTGTTGAACCGGCGTCAAGTAAGGTGCGGGCATGGCCGCCAACCAGGGGGAGCGCACCCGCCGCCGGCTCGGCACCGAGGAGCGCCGGGAGCAGTTGCTCTCCGTCGGGGCGCGGCTGTTCTCGGAGAGTCCGTACGACGACGTCTGGATAGAGCAGGTCGCCGAACTCGCGGGCGTCTCACGCGGGTTGTTGTACCACTATTTCCCGACCAAGCGGGACTTCTTCGCGGCCGTCGTGGAGCGCGAGAGCAAACGGATGCTGCAGGTGACGGCCGCCGTGCCCGGAGTGCCGGTGCGCGCCCAGCTCGACGCCGGACTCGACACCTTCCTCGAGTACGTCCAGGCGCACGGGCACGGCTTCCGGGCCTTCCACCGTGCCGAGGCGGCGGGTGACCAGGCCGTCCGCAAGGTGTACCGGGAGGCACTGGCCGCGCAGCAGCGGCAGATCCTGGACGCGCTCGCGGCGGACCCGGAGACCGCCTGGGCGGAGGAGGACCTGCCGATGCTGCGGATCGCCGTCCGGGGCTGGCTGGCCTTCATGGCGGCCGCCTGTCTGGAGTGGCTCAGGGAGCCCGACATCTCCAGGGACCAGGTGCGAGACCTGTGCGCGCGGGCGCTGTTGGGAGCCATCGCTCCGTAAATTCGCGATCACAAAGGTGGCGCGGCGGGCGTCGCATGGTTGGCGTACGCCCGGATCTTCGATAGGTTAGGCAAGGCTTACCTAAGGGAGGTTTGGGATGGGTGACCGTCACAGCTGGACGGCCGCGCCGGCCACGGCGCAGCGTGCCCGCTCGGTGCTCGCCGCGGCATGGTCCTGCGCGGTGACCGCGGAAGGCGGTCGCGAGGAGTTCATCGGCGTCCACACCGTCGCCGAGGACGGCCGGGTGCTGCTGCACCTGCCCGACGACAGCACACTCGCCGCGGCCGCGATCTGCGCGCCCCGCGGAGCGCCGTCCGCCGTTCTGGAGTTCGCGGACGTCGCGCCCGTCCCCGTACGGAACCGTATCCGCGCCCGGCTCTGGATGGCCGGCTGGTTCGCGCCCGAGGACGGACACCTCGCGTTCCGCACGACACGCGCCGTGCTGCGCGAGGCCGGCGGAGCGGTGGTGGTCGACCTCGACGAGTTCGCCGTCGCCGAACCCGATCCGCTGGCCACGGCGGAGGCGCAGCTGCTGACGCATCTCGCCGACGCCCACCCGGACGCGGTCGAGCGACTCACCCGCCTCGTCGAACCGGACAGCCTGCACGGCGCCGTCCGCGTCCAGCCGCTCGCCGTCGACCGGCACGGACTGACGCTGCGCATCGAGCGGGCCAGCAGCCACGGCGACGTACGGCTGCCCTTCCACCGGCCCGCCGACGACCTCGGACAGCTGACCGAGCGCATGCACATCCTGCTCACGCAGGCGAGCGCCGCGCGCCGCCCACGCGCGCTGCAGCGGCTGCGCACGGAAGGAGACGTGTGACGCGACCGCTCCGGCCACCGGCCGGACCGGTCCCGTCACGGGCCGGAGCCACCTGACCTGCGGCGAGGGTGCATGCCGGGCGTCGGGGCGCGGGCGGGGGGTTCAGAAACAGGCGCTCACCAGTCCCCGTCGCCGACCGGCTTTCCCGGCGCGTCCCCCAGCGGCTTCACCTGCTGGGGTGACGGCGGCTGCCACGGTGTGTGGTCGTCGCCGAGCCAGTCGCCGACCGGCTTGACTGCGCCGAGCGCGTCCGTGGGGTCGAGGTCGTCCGCGTCCTGGTCGTAGTAGTCGAACCACGGCAGTCCCGCCCGGGTGTAGGCGGCGCGGTCGACGGGCGACGGCGGGGGCGCCTCGCCGGTGATGCGGCGCCACTCGGGCGGCGTCACGAGGTGCACGAAGACGCGGCCGGACGCCGTGGTGGCCCAGTCCGAGAGCGGGCGGTCGTCCTGGTAGACCTCCTGGCGCATCGAACCGCCGACGCCGAGGCCCATCGCCGCCGCGGCCCGCCGCGGAGCGGCCGCCGGGGCCGGCATCGCACCCGCCTGAGGCGCGGCAGCGGCCATGGGCATCGCCGCTCCGTAGCCGCCCGTCGCCTGGGCGCTCCGCTGACGCGCGGTCGCCCGCGCCTCCGCCAGACGCCGCTGCTCCGCACGCCACGCGTCCAGCGCCGTGTCCTTCAGCGGGAACGACTGAAGCTGTACGCCGCCCCACACCTCCTCGCCGGTGACCTGGCCCTCGACCGTGGCGCCAAGGCCGAGCGGGACCGCCACGAACTGACGGACCGTGCCCTTCCCGGAGTTGATGCCGTCGAGCCACGGCTGCCGGGGCAGCACCACATAGTTCTGCGGCTTCCGCTTCAGCCGGGCCTTCCACGGTTTGCCGGAGATCGCGCACACCTTGCCGACACCCACCTGCAGGGCGGCCGGTTCCGAGGTCCCGCCGAAGCTCAGCCACATCGCCTCGCGCAGATACACCGGCAGCATGACCCCGCCGCGCGCCAGCCACTCGGCGGGCACCGTGTCCGGGTAGTCCTCCACACGCCGAAGCGGGAACTCGCCCAGCCCCGGAGGCAGCGGATGCGTCCCCGTCTCGGGCAGCCGCAGGGTACGGACGAACCGGACCCGCACACCGCCCGGCAGCCGCAGTGAGTTCCCGTCGATCCGCACGGTGCCGTCGCCCATCCCGAACTCCCCTTGGTGTTTCGTCGTCGCCATGCCAGTACGTCACACGGCGGTCAGTACGTCCATACGCCCAGGCGCTACGTCCAAGTCGCCACGTCCCACACGTCACGTAGCACGACCCGAGGGGGCAGGGCGGTTCCGTCGTACGGGGCGCACCCGTTCGCGGAAGCGGTTCAGGCGGGGCATGCGGTCGCGCTCCTCGCGCGTGTACCGGTCCAGCTCCTCCAGGAGCCGCTGCGAGCGGTGCTCCATGTCGAGTTCGTCCAGGATGCGGGTGACCTCGGTCAGTACCGCGCCGTGCAGCTGCCAGCGGCGGGCGTCCCGCTGGACCCCCTCCAGGAGGAGCTGGCTCAGCTTGTCGCGGGTGGCGGTCGCGGCGGTGATTTCGGAGGCGAGCCGGGACTCCGCCGACTCCGCGCTCTGGCTGACGTCGGTCGTGACGAGGACGGCGAAACTGACCACGGCGTCACCGAGCTCGGCCAGGAGCCGCTCCAGGGTCCTCCCGATCTCCGGCTCGAACAACGGATCGGGGACGCGCTCCTTGGCCAGGTCGGTGAGGCTGCGCGCGAGGACCCGCAGGACCACCGTGCAGATCTCCAGCGTGTCGAGGCCGGTGCGCAGGACGACCCGGTGCAGCAGCCCTTCCCGTACGCGCGGATTGAGCCGCATGCTGTCCTCGGCCTGTTCGAGGGCCGCGTCCACCTCCACGATGTCGTGGTCGAGCCGCCGTGCCTCGTGGAGCCGCTCGGCCGCGAGGTTCACCGGCGTACGGCTGGCGGCCTCCTCGCCGATGAGCAGCATCAGCTGCCGCATCCGGCGCGCCAGATCCTCGATGGACTCGCCGGCCGCGCCGACCCACACCGGGGGAGAGAAGAGCAGGTTGCAGCCCAGGCCGACCAGGGCACCGATCACCGTCTCCAGGATCCGCGCCCACGCCGTGTCGCCGACTCTGGTGACGCCGAGGACCAGCATGGCGCTGATCGCCACCTCGGGCACGAACTCGCTGACCCGCACCAGGTGCCCGACGGCCAGCGAGGCGAGTATCAGCAGGCCCAGACTCCACCACGTCAGCCCCACGAGGACGCTGAAGCCGATGGCGACGAGGACACCGGCCACCACGGAGTTGACCCGGCGAATGCCGGTGGTGAGCGTGGAGTAGAGCGTGACCTGTACGACGAGGAGTGCGGTCAGCGGAGCGGTGAGCGGCGCGGCCTCGGGGCTGAACCGCAGCGCGACCACGTAGGCGACCGTCGCGGCCGCCGCCGAGCGGACCGTCTGGACGATCACGGGGTCCTGGCGCCACTTGGCGGCCCGGACGGCACCGGCGGCCCACGCCTCACGTACATCTCGCATCCTTCTGGACTTCCCGTTTCCCGGGCGCCCCGAACGCGTCCGGACGGCGTGGCTCACCCGGGACCAGCGGTTGGGCTCACTGTTCCCGATCCGCACCGCACGGCCGTCACGAGGGAAGTTCCATGGACGCCGGGGGTCCGTCGAGGAGTTGCGGGGCGTCGCTAGTCGTCGTCGCCGTCCATGCCTGGGTCCGCGTCCGTGTCCGACAGGCGGAGCGCGAGCGTGCGCAGGAGTTCGGTGCTCTTGATGTCGGTCCGGCCGGTGTCGTGCACCTCGGCGAGTTCCGAGAAGAGGAAGGCGAAGGCGCCCACCAGCGAGATCGCGGCGGGCATGAGCGCGTCGATGACGGCCTGGCCCGCCTCGGCGGGAGTCGCGTCGCCGGGCACCTCGACCGACGGGAACACCTCCGTCACCAGCCGGCCGAGTTGGGCCTCGCCCGCGTCTATGTCGACCTCGGCCTCCTCGTTGAGCCTGCGCACCATTTCCTGAGTCTCGGTCAGGACACCGATCGCCCGCAGGATGATCTCGCTCTGTTCCATGCGCGTGAGCCTAAGCGCTCCGCTTGGTTGGCGGGTGGGGTGCGGGTCGGCTTGGGGTGATTGCGCAGTTCCTCGCGCCCCTGAGGGGGTGGGGATCGGTTGGGTTTGTGGGTGCGGGTTGGTTGGGGCTTGGCGCGCAGTTCCCCGCGCCCCTTACGGGGCCCGTCGGTGTGTGCGATGCCTTTCGTACGCTGTACCGGAGACCGGAGCCGAGAGACCGCAGTGAGGAAACGGGGTGGGACGCGGTATGTCCGAGGAGCGGGCCCGACGGGTTCTGGAGGCGGCCGGGCTCCGGTCCGACCGCCTCGCCGAGTGCCGTCGGCTGAGCGGTGGCACGTACAACACCGTCGAGGAGCTCCTCCTCACCGACGGCAGCCGGTACGTACTGAAGATCCCGCCTCCGTCGAGCGTCCCCGGCATGGCGCACGAGCGTGAACTCCTCTCCGCGGAGGCGGAGTTCTATCGCGGGGCCGCCACGGTCGACGTGCCCGCACCGCGTGTCGTGGCCGTCTGCCTCGACGCGTCCGCACCCACAGGCTGTTATCTCCTGATGACGGCCTGTCCCGGTGACATGTGGGACGACACCTTCCAGGACGGCGAACAAGCCGTACTGCGAAGGGAGTTGGGCACTCAGGTGGCCCGCCTCCACCGGGTGACCGGCCCCGCCTTCGGTTACCCGTCCGGCGCGCTCGGGCCGCTGGCCGCCGACTGGCGCACGGCCTTCACCGTGATCTACGACGCCGTCCTGGACGACGCCCGCCGGTACGAGGCCTGGCTGCCGCGTCCGGTGGACGAGGTGGCCCGCGCGGCCAAGTCGGCGTACGACGCCCTGGACGAGGTCACCGTCCCGCGCCTGGTCCACTTCGACCTGTGGCCGGGGAACATTCTGGTCGAACGCCCGGAAGACGGCGGCCGACCGAGGATCGGCGGACTGATCGACGGCGAGCGCATGTTCTGGGGAGATCCCCTGGCGGACTTCGTCTCCCTGGCGCTGCTCGGCGACATCAAGAAGGACCAGGACTTCCTGACGGGCTATCAGGACGAGGGCGGGCACGCCGAGTTCACCCCGACGGCACGACTGCGCCTCGCCCTCTACCGCAGCTACCTCTACCTGATCATGCTGACGGAGACGGTCCCGCGCGCGTCCGGGCCCGAGCAGGTCTCCTGGGTCCGGGAACGCGTCACTCCGGAACTCACCGCGGCCCTGGACGAACTCGGCCAGTGAGCCCCAGGGCTGGCTCCCCGCGTGGTGCGCGGCGCTGGAGGAGAGGGTTCCGTATCGAGGTCCTCCAGGGTTTCGGCGGTCGCGCGGTCAGGTACTCGCACCGTGGCCGACTTGGAGTTTCGCCCGACGAGGAGGTGAGCACGCCGTGACCGATCACCCGAAGGAGAAGCCGGGGGAGGGTGGTGGCCCCGTACCGCGGGACCTGCCGGACCAGCAGGCCCAGGAAGGCAAGGACCACTGGGACGTCACACCCGCCGATCCCGGGCAGAGCGAGGGCACCGACGAGGACGCGACGGATCCGGACACCGAGATCCCCGACACCGACGAGGCGGGCACGGGCCGTCAGGGCGCCCCGCGCTCGGGCACGGTGCACCCCGAACATCCCGGGCCGGAGGAGTCTCCCGCCTGAGCCGGCCGGCCCGCAGGACGCCAGGAGACGGGAAAGGGCCCCGACCGGACGGGGGAATCACGGTCGGGGCCGTCTGTGGGTGGCCACGGATGGCGGTCGCCTCTCGGCGGGTTGCTCCACAGGGCTTCAGCCGAACGATCGTCCCTGTGGGCGGAAGGTGAGGCCCGGGGACACTGTCCCATCCGCACCCACGTCTGATTTAACGGGAAACTACTGGCGAGTGTTCCCAGGTCCGTACGACTGCCCAGTGATGTACGTCACGCTGTGTCACGACCGAGGAGCCGGGCCGCCCGCACCGGACGGTGTCTCGTGGTGCCGTGCCCAGGCCAGCAGCGCGTCCGCCGGCCAGGTGGTGACCACCCGCTCCGGCGGCACCCCGCACTCCTCGGCCCGTGCGCACCCGTACGCCTGCCAGTCGAGCTGTCCGGGCGCGTGGGCGTCGGTGTCCACGGAGAACAGGACGCCCGCCTCGACCGCCCGGCGCAGCAGCCGCCGCGGTGGGTCGAGCCGTTCGGGACGGCTGTTGATCTCCACCGCCGTCCCCGTTTCGGCACAGGCGGCGAAGACCGCGTCCGCGTCGAACTCGGACTCGGGCCGCCCGCGCCCGGTGACCAGTCGGCCCGTGCAGTGCCCCAGTACGTCGGACAGTGGGTTGCGCACGGCGGCGGCCATCCGGCGGGTCATCGCGGCCGCGTCCATCCGGAGCTTGGAGTGCACGGACACCACCACGACATCGAGCTGTTCCAGCAGTTCCGGCTCCTGGTCCAGTGAGCCGTCGTCGAGAATGTCGCACTCGATGCCGGTGAGTAGCCGAAAGGGAGCCCAGCGGGTGTTGAGTTCCGCCACGACGCCGAGCTGCTCCCTGAGCCGCTCGGGGGAGAGCCCGCGGGCCACCGTCAGACGCGGCGAGTGATCGGTGAGCACCGCCCACTCGTGACCGAGACGCGCCGCCGCCCGGCCCATCTCCTCGATGGGGCTGCCGCCGTCCGACCAGTCCGAGTGCAGATGGCAGTCACCGCGCAGCAGCGCCCGCAACTCCTCGCCGCCCTGGGCGAGGGGGCCCGGGGCCTCCCGCTCAAGCTTTTCCAGATAACCCGGCACCTGCCCGGCCAGCGCCTCGCGCACCACCTGCGCGGTCCTGGGCCCGATGCCCTTCAGCGACTCCAGCGTCCCTTCGGCCGCCCGCCGCGCCACCTCGTCGGCGGGCAGCGCCGCGACCACGCCAGCCGCCGTGCGGAACGCCCGTACGCGGTATGTGGGGGCCAGGGAGCGCTCCAACAGGAAGGCGATCCGATCCAGGGCCTCGACGGCGTCCATGGCGGCGTCCATGCCTCCAGCGTGGCGCAGCCCGCACCCGTCCGCACGGCCGCCGTCCGAGTCTTCCTGTGCCACGATGTAGTGCGAAGCTCGTTCGGACGCCGGCCTCGTCGGCGCCCGCGAGCGCCACGAGGACCGGCCTCGCCGCCCGGGCACGCTTACCGGCGGCACGTGTGTGGAACCGGTGGGATCATGACCGAGAGCGCAGGACTTCACATTTCGCACCCGCGGATCACCGTGCTGGGCGTCCAGCCGGGCGATCCGCCCTTCCGCATCGTGGAGATCGACGGTGACGTCGTCGGCGAGGCGAGGAGCTTCACGGACGTCCTGACGGCCGCCGCCGCATACGGCATCAGGGTGCATGACGCCGATGATCCGGAAGTGGTCCGTTGGGTTGGCGGCGACAAACTCACCTGGCATCGGCGCTGAGCGCTCCGCGGGTTGGGCCGTATTGATTCTGCGGGTCGTCAGTGGCTGGTCGCGCCGTTCCCCGCGCCCCGAACCGCGCCGCAAACGGCGGCGCGTCTGGGTGATTGGCTGAGGGGGCGCGTTGACCTGGGGCTTCTGCGCCGTGGTGAGCCGTCGCGGATGACGCGGTGTCGTGCTTCGGCGGGTACCGCGAGGCGAGCTCGGCTGTGCATGGGCCCGCTCCCACGAGGGCACTTTGATCTTGTCGGCCGCCGGTGATCAAGAACCGGTCGGTGTCCTCCCTCCCGGTACGACAGGAGTCGTCATGTTCCGTCGCCTCGCCCTGCCCGCGGCCGTACTCGCCGCCGCCGTCGCCGTCCTCGGTGCCGTGCCCGCCACGGCCGCGCCCGCCGCGGGGGCCGTGTGCTTCTGGACCGGCGCCGGACAGCACGGCACGTCCTGGTGCTACACACCACCCGGTTATACGGACGTACCGGAATCCCTCCACGACAGGGCGGCCTCCTTCCGCTCGGACGCGGACACCGCCGTGTACGCCATCGACTGGGCCCGCGACACCTGCTACCACCGGCTGATCCGAGCGCACGACCTGGCCGACAACTGGCCCTGGGGCGCCCGTCTCGACGGGGTGTCCGACACCACGATGGGCTGTCAGGTCGGCTGAGCCGTGCGACTGCTGCGTACGCTCTGCGCCGCCGCACTGGTGGTGCTGGCGCTGGCCGGATGCGCCACGGCCACCGGCGGTACGACCACCGGCGCCGGACGCGCCGGTCCGGCCCTGCCCAGGACCGAGCGGGACCGGGACGACCTCATCAGGGCCGCCCAGCGGCTGCTCGTGGAACGGTGCCTGACCGGGCGGGGGTTGTCGCTGCGAGGAAATCCCGGAGTGCCGGGAACTCCCGGAGTGCGAGGAGCTCCCGGAGGGCGGCGGGACAGAGGATCCGCGGCGGACCGCCGGCTCCAAGGCGCTCTCTTCGGGCGCGGCCGCCCCGAGTTGTCCATCACCCTCGCCACCGGCTACACCGTGCGGGCGCACACCGACGGCTGCCTGGCCGCCGCGCAGCGCGACCTGTACGGGGACGAGCGGCGCTGGTTCCGCACGCAGGTCGTCGTGAACAACCTGCGCCCGGAGGCCGCGCTGCGCATGAAGCGCGACCCCGACTACCGCGCGGCGCACGCCCGTTGGGTCCGATGCGCCGCACCGGCGGAGGGGGCTAGACCCGAACACCCCGCCCGGACCGCCGCCGCGCGCTGCGCACGCGAGAGCGGTCTCGCCGAGGTGCGCGCCCGACTGGAACCGGCCCTGCTCACCCAGGTCCGCACCGAGCGGCGCGACCAGTTGACCACCTACCGGCAGCTGCGCACCCGCGCACTGCACCGCGCGGCGGCCCTGTACGCCGCGCGAACCGTCAGAGAAGACCGACAGAAAGGCAGTACCTCTTCGTGAACATCAAGCGTCTCGCCACCGCCACGGCGGCGGCTCTCCTCGCCCTGACCGGCGGCCTGGCCCTGGCCGCGCCCGCCGGCGCCGCCAGCTGCCCCAGCGGCGAGTTCTGTGCCTGGGAGAACGCGAACTTCGCCGGTCAGCGCGCCAACTGGTCCGGCGACGACGGCTGGTGGGAGAGCTGGATCGCCGACACCGACTCCTCCTGGGCCAACCACGGCATCTCCGGGCCCGGCATCAAGGACCACGTCCGGGTGTACGCGAGCGCCCACCAGGGCGGCCCCATGACGATCTGCCTCACACCTGGGCAGGAGGTCGGCTACAACGGCGTCGCCAACGACCGGGGTGACTCGCACACCTGGGCCATGAACTGCTGACAGCGGAGGGCCGCGCGTTCGGCGGGTGACCGGAGGAGGGGAGTGGCACGCCCGTGCGAACGGGCGTGCCACGTGACGAATGTGCCGGGATCGTCGCGGAACGGGAACGTCCACCGAGGGAGGTACAACGCCGCGCGGGGATGGCGGGTCTCCCCCTGCGACCGGCCCAACTGACGGGCACAGCACGGAAGACCGCACGAAAAAACGCATGGAAAACGGGGTATCTCAATGTTTCGCACCAGCACGCACCCGACCAGGCGCGCCGCTCTCGCCGTGAGCTGCGCGGCCGTCCTCGGCCTCGGACTCGCCGCCACCGCGCCGGCCTCCGCCGCGACGGACACCACGACGACGGCAACCGTCACGGCGGGCTCCGCGGCCACGGCCGTCGACGCGAACGACCGCTACACGGCCGAGGAGATCCGCACCTTCCTGAAGGACTTCTACGGCGACCACGGTCCCGGCGACTTCGCCCGCAAGTACGGCATCTCCGAGCACCTGAAGGAGAAGGTCGCCGCGAGCGAGGGCTTCGACGTCCTGCTGTGCGCGCAGAACGAGCCGTGGTCCATCGACATCGGCCCGGTCGCCACGGCCCAGTCCGCGGGCGTCGGCTACGCGACGGTGACCACGCACTGGGGCGAGAACGGCGAACCCACGGCCACTTTCACGGCGTACGTCGGCCTGGACGCCACGCGGCCGATCCAGCTCCAGGACACGGACTGCGAGGCGACCGGCTGACCCGGAGTGGGGAGTCCGGAGTCGGGAGTCGGGAGCCCTGAGATCCGAGCCCGGAATGAGCCGAGCCCGGCCGGAACGAATCCGGCCGGGCTCGGCGCGAGCCACGAGGCGAGGCGCGTCACGCTTTGCGGCGGCGCTTCCGTGGATGCACCGCACGGTTGAGCCGGCGCCCCAGAAGCAGGTAACCGACCAGCGCTCCCGTGGTGTTGAGGATGACGTCGTCGATGTCGAAGGCGCGCCCGGTGATGAGCGCCCCCTGCACCAGCTCGACCATCATCATCACCGCGGCAGTCAGCAGGAGCACGCGCAGAATCCCGCGGGCCATGGGGACGAGCACGGGCAGCAGCACTCCGAAGGGGATGCCGAGGAGGAGATTGCCGCCGATCTGCTTGAACGCGTCCCGCAGTTCGGGCTGGTCCAGATAGGCGCGCAGGGAGCGGCCCGGATGCAGGTTGCTGTGGGTCAGCGCCTCCGAGGCCGGCGACGGCTGCAGCGTGATCCGGGCCAGCGCGGCGGCGAACGCCACCATGGCCGCGAAGGCGCAGAGCATCACCAGCAGCCGTACGAGAAGGGGCAGTGGCCGTCTCTCACGAGGAGGAGACGTCGAGGGGCCGCGGCCGGATTTCCCGGGGCGGGAGCCGGACTTCGCGGAGCGGGAGCCCGGTTTCGCGGACCGAGTACGGGGCTTCTCGGACCGGGAGCGCGAGGTGGAGAAGGAGCGTAGTGCGGTACGGGGACGTAACACTGCGCGGGCCATTCAACCCTCCAGTTTTCAACTGACGTCCAGCTAAGGGTGGTTACCCCCAAAGAGGCCGGCGATGCCGCGCAGGCCCCGGTTTCTGTCCGCGGTGCCGGGGCACTCCGGGCAGAAACCTGTCGCGCGCCGCCGCCGGACGGCCCCGAGCGATGGTGGATGATGTCCCGGACTTATCGGCCGAAAAGGAGCAGAGGTGACGTATGGCGGCGCACGCGACGACGCTCCTCCGCGCCCTGCTCGAAGTCCTGGGCTGGTGGGCCGCGCTGGCCGCCCTCTGGCTGATGTTCATCAGCACGGTGGACACCCTGGAGCTGGTGGTCGGCGCGGCCGCCTCCCTCGTCGGGGCGGTCGCGGCGAGTGCCGCCCGACGGGCGGTGGGCGCGCGATGAACGGCTGGACCGCCACGGCGACGGTCGCGCTCGCCGGCGGAGGCGCGGCCGCGGTGTGGGGCGTGGCCACGGGACCGCTGCGGCGACGGGTCGTGGCGCAGAACCTGTCCACCGCGCTGCTCTGTCCCAGCCTGCTGCTGCTCGCCCAGGGGTACGGCAGGCCCTCGTACGTGGACGTCGCGCTGGTCCTCGCCCTCCTTGGCCCGGTCGGCACCCTCGTCTTCGCCCGGCTGCTGGCCGAGGACCTGGCGGGGGACCCGCCGCGCGCCAAGGCCCTCACCTGGGTGGCCGCGGCCTTCGGCGCCGCGGTCGTCCTGGCCGTGTGCGTCGCCACCGGACCCGGGCGGGCCATGGCGAAACTCCTCGTCATCGGAGCGCTGCTGATCTGCGGCAACCTCGTGGCGTCCCGGGCCCTCTCCCGCGGCATGCCGACGGGCGGGGAGGAGCGCCATGGATGACACGCTCATCGCCGTCGCCCTGCTGCTGGTCGCAGTCACCGCGACCGCGGCAGTGGTGACCCGCGATCCCGTGCACCAGGCCCTCGTCCTCGCCGTCCTGGGCGTCGCGCTGGCCCTGCTGTTCACCGTGCTCCAGGCCCCCGACGTGGCCCTGTCGCAGCTCGCGGTCGGCTCCGCCTTGACCCCGCTGTTGCTGCTGCTCTCCGTACGCAAGGTGCGCCGAGCACGGCAACAGCAGCGGAAGGGGCGTACGGAGTGAGCAGGCGCGTGCGGCTGTGGATCCTGGGCGTGGGCGGTACGGGCCTCGCGGTGCTCCTCGTGGCCGCCTGTCTGGCGATGCCCGGTTTCGGCGGCGACCGGCATCCGTACGGGGACCGGGCCGTGCGCGAGTCGCTGGCCCACCGCACCGCCAACACCGTGGCATCCGTCAACTTCGACCAGCGCGCCTTCGACACGATGGGCGAGATGACCATCCTCTTCGCGGCGGTCCTGGGCACCGTCGTGCTGCTCCGCGAGACCCGCGACGAACACCGCGCGCAACCCGCCCCCGCCCACGTCGCCCTGTCCGTACGCCGCTACGCGCTCCTCGCCCTCCCCGTCGCCCTCCTCACCGGCCTGTACGTCGTCGCCCACGGGCAGCTCAGCCCCGGCGGCGGCTTCCAGGGCGGCGTGGTCGCCGCGACCGCCCTGCACCTGCTCTACCTCGGCGCCGACCTGCGCGCCCTGGAACGCATCCGGCCGGTCGGCCTGTACGAGGTCGGTGACGCGCTCGCCGTCTCCGCGTACCTCGTGCTGGGACTCGCGGGGGTGCTGGCCGGGACGGCGTTCCTCGCCAACACGCTGCTGCCGTACGGCACGTTCAACACGCTGTCGTCCGGCGGCGCCGTCCCGCTGCTGAACGCGGCCATCGGCATGGAGGTCGCCTGCGCGGCCGTCGTGCTGCTCGCCCGCTTCCTGGACCAGGCCGTCGAGATCGAGGAGGACGGGACGTGAGCCGACCGTGATGTCCGTACTGCCGTACCTGGTCTCGGTGTGGATCTTCCTCGTCGGCTGCTACGGCCTCGCCACCAGCCGGAACCTCATCCACGCCGTGGGCTGCCTCACCGTCTGCCAGGCGGCCACCTACGTCCTGCTGCTCGCCGTGGGCTACCGCGACGGCGCCACCGCGCCCGTCTACTCCGACATCGAGCCCGGCTCCCGGCCCGTCGTGGACCCGGTCGTCCAGGCGCTGGCCCTGACCGACGTGGTGGTGGGCGCCACCGTCACCGCGCTGCTGCTCGCGCTCGTCCTGCAGATCTCCAAACGCCACGGCACGCTCGACCCGGACGAACTCTCCGAGCTGCGTGGCTGATGGACCACCCGAACCATCTCCTGCCGCTGCTCGTCGTCGTCCCGCTGCTCGGCGCCGCCCTGCTGGTCGCGGGAGGCCGCCGGCTGCCGCGACCGGTGGCCGAGACGGCCGGCTGCGCCGTCTCGGCGGCCACGGCGGGCCTCGCCGTGTTCCTCGCACTGCAGTCCTCGCCGCCCATGGTCGAGTGGGTCGGCGGCTGGGCACCCCGCGACGGCGCGAGTGTGGGGATCCTGCTGGTCGGGGACGGGCCGGGGCTCGGCATGGCCGCCCTCGCCTCCCTGCTGACGCTCGCGGCACTCGCGTACTCCTGGCGGTACTTCGACGAACCGCCACGCCGGCACGCGGGCTCCTTCCCGGCCCTGATGCTGCTCTTCCAGGCAGGCATGTGCGGCTTCGCGATCGCGGGGGACCTCTTCAACGCGTTCGTCTTCTTCGAGCTGATGAGTGTCGTGGCCTACGCGCTGACCGGACACCGGGTCGAGGAGGCCAAGGCCGTGCAGGGCGCGCTGACGTTCGGTGTCGTCAACTCCCTGGGCGCGTACGCGATGTTGATGGGCATCGGGCTGCTGTACGCGCGCACCGGCGAACTCGCCATGTCACAGATCGGGCGGCGGCTGGACGAGGGTGGCCCACCGGACGCGCTGGTTCTCGCGGCCTTCGTGCTCGTCCTGACCGGGCTGCTCGTCAAGGCCGCCGCCGTGCCCTTCCACTTCTGGCTGCCGGACGCGCACGCGGTCGCACCGACACCGGTGTGCATGCTGCTGTCCGGAGTGATGGTCGAACTCGGCGTGTACGGGATCTGGCGCGTGTACGGAGAGGTCTTCGCCGGGCCTGGCGGCATCCCGGCGGCGGACCTGGAGCGCACGCTGGTGGTGCTCGGGGCGCTGACCGGCGTGGTCGGGGCCGTGCTGTGCTGGTGTCAGCGGCACATCAAACGGCTGCTGGCGTACTCGACGGTCGCTCACATGGGTCTGTTCCTCGTCGGAATCGGCGTGCTGGAGCCGGCGGGCGACGGCGGCGTCGCGCTCTACATCCTCGGCCACGCCGGAGTGAAGGCCGCCCTCTTCGCCTGCACGGGCATCCTCCTCGACCGGTACGGCAGCGTCGACGAGCACGCGCTGCACGGGCGCGCCCGGCAACTGCGCGGAGTGGCGGTGCTCTTCGGCGTCGGCGCGCTGGGCCTCGCCGGGCTGCCGCCGTTCGGGACCGCGCTCGGCAAGGCGCTCACCGAGGAAGCCGCGGGACCAGCTCTGACCGTGCTGTTCATGGCCGTGTCGACGGTGACGGCGGGCGCGGTGCTCAGGGTCGCCGCACGTGTGTTCCTCGGCCTGGGGCCGAAGCCGGAGGAGGCCTCCTCGGCGGAGCCCTACGAGACGACCGGTGCCGGTGAACGGCCTGAGACCCGACGGCGGCTGAAGCGCGTACCGGACACCATGGCGGCCGTTCCGGCGGTGCTGCTCGCCGCCGCACTCGCCGTCGGCGCGGCGCCCGGCTTCGCCGCCGTGGTGGACCACTCCGTGAGCGAGGCAGGATCCGGCGGGGCGTTCACCTCGCCCCACTGGACCCCGGCCGGCGTACTCCTCGGCCTCACCTCGACACTCCTGGCCGTGGGCCTCGCCGCGCTGGCCGTCACCCGTACGCCCACGAGCCGTACGAAGGGTCTGCCCGGCGAGGCCTGGGCCGGACCGCTGCGGCGGCTGCAGTCCGGGCACATCGGCGACTATGTGGCGTGGCTGCTCGCGGGCGCCGCCCTGCTCGGAGCGCTGGCCCTCCCCGGCGTCATCACCGGGTGAGGCTCAGGTCCGGGCGAGAGCTCAGGCGCCGTACGTGACGCGTACCTCCTTGAAGCCCAGGGAGCCCAGTAGGCCCTTGAGCATGCCGGTGGTGTTCTCCTCGGCGCGGGCGGTCAGTTCGCTCTTCTTCGCGGCGTCGCCGATGTGCCGCGCGGCGAGCCGCTGGACGGCCCGTTCGTCGTTCGGGTTGTCCGAGAAGACGTCCCCGAGGCGGTCGAGGAGACCGCGCTGCTTGGAGACGGCGTACGACTGGTCGGGGTCGAGGGCGGGCTTGCCCAGGGCGGCGTGGGGGAGCTTGAGCGTGGCCGACGTGCGGTCCTCGTTGACCGTCACGTCCTTCTCGCCGATCTTTCCGAGGTCGACATAGGCGTCCACGGTGCCGGCGCCCACGTACAGGGTGCGGGTGCCGCGGACCGCGTCCGGCAGGAACCGGGTGTCCTTCTCCAGGTCCACCACCACCTGGAAGTTGCCCGAGGCGGCGTCGTAACGGCTGATGTTCTGGATGGACTTGAGGAGGGTGGGGCCGGACCGGTCGTTGGTGTCCTCGCGGAACACGTCGCCGAGCCCGGGCAGCAGACTCAGGCGGAGCGCGGCGAGGAGCACCACCAGAACCAGCGCGGCCGCGCTCAGGATCTTGGCCCATCCGGGCATGCGCTTCAGGGACGTCGTCATGGAGACCGTCCTCCTTCCTCCTTTGTGGTTCCCCTCAAATCCCTTGCCAGACCGCTTTGTTGACCGATTGATGGCCCATGTCGACCCCTTGGCCCCACGCGTCACAGGAGAATCGGCGGTACCTGCCAGGGCTACCGCGGAGCCCGAAGCGGACGGTCACCCGAAGGGCGCGACCACCACACGCCCTCCCCGTGCGTCAGCCCCGGCAGCCGCAGTTCGACGTCGCGCACCTGCCGGGCCGGCAGCTCGCCGGTGACAAGCCAGGAGGTGTGCCCGCCCGTTGTGTCCGTGAACTCCGCTCCGCATGCGGCGAGTTGGGTGGTGACCGTGGCCAGCGCGTCGAGCGGGAGCTCCGCTTCGAAGGAGTGGTACGGCTCGTACACCCGAGTCCCCGCCCGCTCCAGGGCCTGGCGCAGTACCACCGGCGTGAGCCCGCGAAAGTCGCCGGCCGTGCTGACGGGCGCGCTGAAGCCGGAGCGGATCAGGGTGACGCGGCAGTCCGTCACCGGCAGGCCATGGAGGCCGCCGGTGAGCAGCGTGCTGTGGACCGTGTCCTCGATGGCCTGGTGGAAGGCCCGGGGCAGGGCGCCGAGTTCGGTCTCGTACGTGAAGACGGCGCCGGAGTCGCGCGGGCCCGGCTCGACGCGGAGTCCGATGGTCGCCCAGAACCCGGTGTGTCCGTGCCGCCCGATCTCCTCGTACGCCTCACCGGTGCCGGCCGGGCGCTCCAGGCAGCGGACCCGGCTCGGCTCGAACTCGGCCTCGATGCCGAAGTCCTGCACGAGCGTCGCCGCGAGGACCTCCTTCTGCACCTCGCCGTACAGGAGCAGCGCGGTAGTGCCGGAGGGTCCGGGCCGCGCGTGGATCAGCGGGTCCTGGTCGGCCAGGGTGAGCAGGGCGGAGCGCAGCGGTGCCGACTGGCCGGGCCGCCGGGCGCGGACCAGGGTCTCCAGGGTCGGGGCGGCGAACTGCGGGGCGTGGTAGGGACCCTGACCGAGGCGGTCGCCGACGCGGATGCCGTGCAGGCCGGTGACCGCGGCGATGTTGCCCGGGGTGAGCGGTCCTCCCGGCCGGCCGACCACGTCGAGCCCGAGGGCCCGGCCGGACACCTCCGTGGTGCGGCCGTCCGTCTCGCGCCGCAGGAACGTGAGCCGCTGACGCCGCGTCACTTCACCCTCGTACAGGCGCAGATAGGCCGTCCGCTCGCCGCCGGGGCCGGTCCGCACGGCGAAGACCGTGCCGCGCGGCCCTACCGGCTCCGCGGCCTCCGTAGTCTCCGTGGCCGCCGCGGCCGCTGTGGTCTCGCTGGTCTTCTTGCTCACCGCCGCCGGTGATGCCGGGATCAGCCGGGGCAGGGCCTCGACGAGTTCCGCGATGCCCTGGCCGCCCAGCGCGGACCCGAAGAGGACCGGGTGGAGCGAGCCGTCGGCGGTTCGCGCGGCGAGTGCGGCGCGTACCTGCTCCGGAGTCGGTGGCGGGCCGTCCACGAGCGCCGCGAGGATACCGGGGTCGACTTCGGCCAGCGTCTCCACCGTACGGGTCTCATCCACCGGCCGCGCCACCACGCGGGCGTGCGCGGTGCCGATGTCGCGTACGCCCGTGAGCGGGACGATGTGCGGGGTCAGCCTGCGCCGGATGTCGTCGAGCAGGTCCTCGCTCCGCGCACCCGCACGGTCGATCTTGTTGACGAAGACGAGCGTGGGCAGCCGAAGGCGCCGGAGGGTCTTCATCAACACCCGGGTCTGCGCCTGCACGCCCTCCACGGCGGACAGCAGCAGCACCGCGCCGTCGAGGACCTCCAGGGCCCGCTCGACCTCGGCGATGAAGTCCGAGTGCCCGGGGGTGTCGATGAGGTTGATCTGGACGTCCCCGGCGGTGAAGGCGGCGACGGCCGAACGGATCGTGATCCCGCGCTGCCGCTCGATCGCGCCGTCGTCCGTGCGGGTGTCACCGCTGTCGACGCTGCCGAGCCGCTCGATGACGCCGGAGTCGAAGAGCAGCCGCTCGGTGAGGCTGGTCTTACCGGCGTCGACGTGCGCCAGGATGCCGATGTTCAGGGTGTGCGGGGTGTTCGAACTGCGCAGCGTGCGCGCGGTGTTCAGAGAATGCATGGGTGGTCGAGTCCTCGAGAACTGTCGTCCGGTGGGGGCGAAGGGTTCCGAGGAATCGGCGCATTCCGTGCTCCTGAAGTCGGGGAGGGGGGTACGCGCCCATCATGGGCTGCCCACGGGGGTCGGCCGCAACCGAATTTCGCCGCCGTGGCGCAGCCCCGATTTCCCGGCCGTGGACACGGCGGGCGAACGGCAGTACCGAATAGACCAAGCGAGACGAAGCGAACGGCAACCAGCGACACGACCAAGCAGAGCACGCTCATGTCACCCCCGTGATCAGGAGGGCTTGCAGTGGCCAAGGCGAAGTTCGAGCGGACCAAGCCGCATGTCAACATCGGCACCATCGGTCACATCGACCACGGCAAGACGACTCTCACGGCGGCCGTGACGAAGGTCTTGCACGACCGGTTCCCCGACCTCAACCCGTTCACGCCGTTCGAGCAGATCGACAAGGCGCCCGAGGAGCGGCAGCGCGGCATCACCATCTCGATCGCCCATGTCGAGTACCAGACGGAACGGCGGCACTACGCGCACGTCGACTGCCCGGGGCACGCGGACTACATCAAGAACATGATCACCGGCGCCGCGCAGATGGACGGCGCCATCCTGGTGGTCGCCGCGACCGACGGCCCGATGCCGCAGACCAAGGAGCACGTCCTGCTCGCCCGCCAGGTCGGCGTCCCGTACATCGTCGTCGCCCTGAACAAGACGGACATGGTCGACGACGAGGAGATCCTCGAACTCGTCGAACTCGAAGTGCGCGAGCTGCTCACCGAGTACGAGTTCCCGGGCGACGACGTCCCGGTGGTCAGGGTCTCGGCACTGAAAGCTCTTGAGGGCGATGAGAAGTGGACGGCTTCCGTCCTCGAACTCCTCGCCGCCGTCGACGAGTTCGTACCCGAGCCCGTACGCGACGTCGACCACCCGTTCCTGATGCCGGTCGAGGACGTCTTCACCATCACGGGCCGCGGCACGGTTGTCACCGGCCGCATCGAGCGCGGCGTCCTGAAGGTCAACCAGGAGGTCGAGATCATCGGCATCCACGACAGGACGAAGACGACGGTCACGGGCATCGAGATGTTCCGCAAGCTGCTCGACGAGGGCCGGGCCGGGGAGAACGTCGGGCTGCTGCTGCGCGGGGTGAAGCGCGAGGACGTGCAGCGTGGCCAGGTCGTCATCAGGCCGGGTTCGGTGACCCCGCACACCGAGTTCGAGGCGAGGGCGTACATCCTGTCGAAGGACGAGGGCGGCCGGCACACGCCCTTCTTCCACAACTATCGCCCGCAGTTCTATTTCCGCACCACGGACGTCACGGGAGTCGTGACGCTGCCCAAGGGCACCGAGATGGTCATGCCGGGCGACAACACGACCATGCACGTGCAGCTGATCCAGCCGATCGCGATGGAGGAGGGGCTGAAGTTCGCGATCCGGGAGGGCGGCAGGACGGTCGGCGCCGGTCAGGTCACCAAGATCCTGAATTAGCCGGAGCGAGATCATCACAGGCCCCTGAGGTCCCCGCGGTCTCCTGGGCCCCTGAGGTCTCTGCGGCCCCCGAGGCCGCTGAGACCCCTCGCGGCCCCAGGGCGGCCGTCACACCGATCCGGAGGCGGCTTCGGACTGCTCGGACCGCCCGAGGGCCTCCTCCATATCGGCCAGCGGGGGCATGACCCTGTCGAGCCCGGTCACGCCCAGGATGCGCAGGGTCAGCGGGTGGGTGCAGACCAGCTGCAGCTGCCCGCCGCCCGCGAGGACCCGGCGGCGGGCCCGGTACAGCAGGCGCAGTCCCGAGCAGTCCAGGAACTCGATGTGCCGCAGGTCGAGAACGACCCGCGCGTCGCCGCGTCCCGTCGCCGCGTCCAGGGCCGGCAGAACGTCCACCGCCGCGATGATGTCTATCTCGCCGTGGAACTCCAGCACCGTGTGCCCGCGGTCCTGGTGGACCCGCAGGTGGGGAGCGAGCGGATCGGTTTCGTTGCGCACGACGACATCACCTCCAACAGGTCACCAGGGGCCGGGGTGACGTCGTTCTGTGAGCGTAGCCGCGGCAGCGTGGGGCTGGAGGCGGATAAACCGTTGCCCACCCTGCAAGTTACCCTCGTTGGAGTGAATTTCAGCATGTTCGATTGACATATGTCTTCAATTTGAAGGGTGTGTCGCCTGCCGGGTTCCCGAGTGGCGGCTGTCCGGCGCCGGGGCGCGGCGGCTGTCCGGCTCTAGGACAGCGCCTGCCACGCCTTCGACAGCGCCTGCCGGAACTGGTCGGTCTGGTGCGCTGTGAGATTCCGGACCATGCGCTCCTCCAGTTCCCGTACCGGTTCGGCGTGCCGCGCGAGCAGATCGCGGCCAGACTCGGTGAGGAGGATCAGCAGCTCCCGGCGGTTGTGCGGATTGCGCTCGCGGCGCACGAGGCCGTGGTTCTCCAGGGACCGGACCACGTCGGCCACGGACTGGGCGGTCACGAACGAGTCGCGGGCGAGCTGTGCCGCGGACAGGCCGTCGTGCCGTTCCAGGACGGTGAGCGAGGTGTACTGCAATGCTGTGATCCCCGTCGGTTTGAGCAACTCGTCGAGATGGGACCGCACGACGAGTTCCACCTGCTTGACCATGTACAGGAGCGACGGGGGAGCCTTGGTGACGACCATGGGTTCACCCTAGGGCATTGACAGGAAACCTGTCTGTAATGAGACTGCGGACCAACAGGAATCCTGTTGGTTGAAATCTTGGCGATCAAGATGAATCTTAGCGATCAAGGCTGGGGAGTGGGCAATGACGACCACCTTCGAGGGCGGACCCGGACAGCTGTTCATCGGCGGACAGTGGTGTGAGGCGGCCGACGGAGCGCGCACGGACGTGCTGGATCCGTCCACCGGCCAGGTGGTCACGACGGTCGCGGAGGCCGCCGCATCCGATGTCGACGCCGCCGTGCGCGCCGCGCGTGAGGCGTTCGACAACGGCCCGTGGGCGAAGCTGAGCGGCCGCGAGCGCGGCCGGGTGCTGCACCGCGTCTCCGAGCTGATCCGGGAGAACGCCGACGAGATCGCCGCGCTGGAGAGCCTCGACGTCGGCAAGCCGATCTCGCTGTGCCTCCCGGTGGACGTGCTGACCGCGGCCGACGAGTACGAGTACTGCGCGGCCCTCGCACAGACCCTGGACGGGGCCACCCGCGACACCCCGATGAACGCCCACGCGTACACCCGCCGCGGGCCGATCGGTGTGGTCGCCGCGATCACGCCGTTCAACTTCCCGCTGATCCTGTCCAGTTCGAAGCTCGCCCCCGCCCTCGCGGCCGGCAACGTCGTGGTGCACAAGCCCGCCGACGAGACCCCGCTGAGCGCCCTCTACATGGCCCGGCTGCTCCAGAAGGCCGGCGTCCCGGACGGCGTCGTCAACGTCGTGACCGGTGCGGGGCCGGTCGCCGGCGAGGCGCTGCTCAGGAATCCCGGCGTCGACAAGGTCGCCTTCACCGGTTCGACCGCCATCGGCCGGCACGCCGCGAGCGTGGCCGGAGAGGCGCTCAAGTCGGTCACGATGGAGCTGGGCGGCAACGCGGCCCACCTCGTCTTCGAGGACGCCGACCTGGAGAAGGCGGTCGGCGCGGTCATCAAGGGCTTCGTCTTCAACACCGGGCAGTTCTGCATGGGCGGCCCGCGGCTGCTGGTCGCCCGCCCGCTGTACAACACGGTGGTGGGCATCCTCGCCGACGCGGTCCCCGGTGTACCGATCGGCGATCCCCGGGACCCGGGGACCGTCATCGGGCCGATGGCCGGCGAGAAGCACGTACGCAAGGTCGAGGAGTACGTCGCCCTGGCCCGCAAGGAGGGCGGCCGGGTCGTCTGCGGCGGTGAGCGCCTGGACCTGAACGGCGGCTTCTACTACCGGCCCACGGTCATCGCCGGCCTGTCGAACGACTCCCGCGTGGTCCAGGAGGAGATCTTCGGCCCGGTCCTGACCGTGCAGCCCTTCGACACCGAGGACGAGGCCGTAGAACTCGCCAACTCCACTCCGTACGGCCTGGCTTCAGGCATCCAGACCACCAACCTGGCCCGTGCGCACCGCGTCGCCGACCGGCTCCAGGCGGGCATCGTGTGGATCAACGACTGGGCGATGCTCGACCCCGCGGTGCCCTTCGGCGGGGTCAAGGCCTCCGGCTTCGGCCGCGAGTACGGGCCCGAGGCGCTCGCCTCCTACACCAAGGTCAAGGCCGTCGTCGTCTCGCTCGACTGATCACTCTGATCGCTCTGATCGCTCGCCAGAGCCCGACCGAGAGCCCCGCAGTCCCGGCACACAGGCCGTCGCGCTCCCCGCGGCCCACCATCAACCAAGGAGTTCGCCGTATGCCCACCACCACTCGTGCAGCCGTGGTCGAGTCCGGAGGAGCGCCCTTCACCCTCGCCGACGTCGAGCTCGACGAGCCCAGGGCCCATGAAGCCCTCGTCCGCATCGTGGCCGCGGGCCTGTGCCACACGGACCTCGGCGTCGCGAGCGGCGGACTGCCGTTCCCGCTGCCCGGCGTCCTGGGGCACGAGGGAGCCGGGATCGTCGAGGCGGTCGGTCCTGACGTCACCGGTGTCGAGCCCGGCGACCACGTGGTGCTGTCCTTCACCTCCTGCGGCTCCTGCCACAACTGCCGCGACGGCCACCCGGCGTACTGCGCCGGCTGGCTGCCGCTGAACCTCCTCGGCGGCCGCCGCGCCGACGGCTCGGCCACCATCAGCCGTGACGGGACCCCGCTCGGCGGGCACTTCTTCGGCCAGTCCTCGTTCGCCGAGCGGGCGTTGGTGGACGAGCGCAGTCTCGTCAAGGTCGACAAGGACGTGCCGCTGGAGTCCCTCGCACCGCTCGGCTGCGGCGTACAGACCGGCGTCGGCGCCGTCTGGAACGTCCTGAAGCCCGAGTCGGGCAGCACGCTCGTCGTCCTCGGCGCCGGAGCCGTCGGCCTGTCCGCGGTGATGGCCGCCCGCCTGACCCCCGCGACGACGGTGATCGCCGTCGACAAGGTCGCCGAACGCCTGGAGCTGGCCCGGGAGTTGGGCGCCACGCACACCGTGAACGCCGGCGAGGCCGATGTCGCCGAGGCGGTACTGGAGCTCACCGGCGGCCGCGGCGCCGACGGCGTCGTGGAGACCACCGGCAGCGTCGCCGTCCTGCGCAAGGGTGCCGACGCGCTCGCCGCGCGCGGCACCCTGGTCGTCGTCGGCGCCCCGCCCTTCGGCACCGAAGTGGCCCTGGACGTCAACGCGTTGCTCCCCGGCAAGCGGGTGGTCGGCCTGACCCTCGGCGACACCGAGACCCAGACCGGCATCCCCGCCCTGGTCCAACTGGTCCGCGACGGACGCCTCCCGCTGGACCGCCTGATCGGCTACTACCCGTTCGCGGACATCGACCAGGCGGTACGAGACATGAGCGCAGGCAAGACAATCAAGCCGGTCCTCACGTTCACTTAATTCAGCACGCCCACTCCAGCGCCCCGTCAGGGGCGCGGGGAACTGCGCGACCAGCCACAACCGGCCCGCAGTTCCAGTACCGACCCGTAGTGCCCCACGCCCCACAGAGGCCTACCGAACCTCAAGAACCAGCTTCCCCACAGTCCGGCCGCTGTCGCCCAGCGCATGCGCCTTGGCGGCAGCGGCCAAGGGGAAGACCTCGGCGACCGCGGCACGCAGCCGCCCCGTCGCGACGAGGTCGGCGATGGCGGTCATCCCGCCGTGGTCGGCCTCCACGATCAGTTCCACCGCCCGTACGCCCAGTCGCTCGGCCTCGGCGGCGAGTTCGGCCGAGCCGCGCGGCAGGATCGAGACCAGGAGACCGCCCTTGCGCAGAGTCCGCAGGGAACGCGTGAGGTAGTCACCCCCGATCGCGTCCAGCACGACATCGACGTCACGAACGGCCTCGGAGAAGTCGGTCTCCCGGTAGTCGATCGGCTCGTCGACGCCCAGGCTCCGCAGGAACTCGTGCTTGCCCGAACTGGCCGTGCCGATCACATACACGCCCCGCGCCTTGGCGATCTGCACGGCCAGATGCCCGACACCGCCGGCCGCCGCGTGGATCAGGACCCGCTGCCCCGGCTGGACGTCGGCCGTGTCGACCAGCGCCTGCCAGGCCGTGAGCCCGGCCAGCGGGAGAGCCGCGGCCTGGACGTGGTCGACCTCGGCGGGCTTGTGCGCGAAGGCCCGCGTGGGTCCTGTGACGTACTCGGCATGCGCCCCGACGCCGTGCGGGTAGGGCAGCATGCCGAAGACCTCGTCGCCCGGCTTGTACAGCGTGACGCCGAGACCGACGGCCTCGACCACCCCGGAGACGTCCCACCCGAGGACGAACGGCGGCTTCCCGATGAAGTAGCTGTCCGCCCGGTGCTTCCAGTCGGTCGGATTGAGGCTCGCCGCGTGCACTCGCACCAGCACTTCGCTCGGTGCCGGACGCGGGATCTCCAGCTCTACTTCTTTGAGGACCTCGGGACCGCCGAGGACGTCCTGACTGATGGCGCGCATCGTGTTCACAGTGCTCATGCGCCCCAGCCTGCCTGGCTTCGGAGGCCCGGAAAATGGCACGAATGCCAATGTTCGATAAGATCGTGCCATGCTGCGGACAGGATATGAGCCTCCCGCGCACCTCGGCCACTCGGGGTGCGCGCCATACACGGAGTACGACGGACCTGTGGAGCGGGTCGTCGTCCTGGCCCTCGACGGGGTCTACCCTTTCGAACTCGGCATCCCGAACCGGGTGTTCGGCTCGGCCGAGGGCCGCTACGAGGTGCTGACCTGCAGCGTCGACGGACAGTCGGTGCGCAGCAGCGCGGACTTCTCGATCACCGTCGAGCACGGCCCCGAAGCGCTGCGTACGGCCGACACCGTGGTGATCCCGCCCTTCGCCCTGTCGTACGTCGGCGCCGACCTCCCCGAGGATGTGTCGGCCGCGCTCGACGCCATCCGGCCGGGCGCCCGGATCGTCTCCATCTGCACGGGTGCCTTCGTCCTGGCGGCGGCCGGGCTGCTCGACGGGCGTCGGGCGACGACCCACTGGGAGCTGGCCGGACTGTTCCGGAAGCTCTTCCCGGACGTGGACCTGGACCCCGATGTGCTGTTCGTCGACGAGGACTCCATGCTCACCTCCGCGGGCGCCGCGTCCGGTGTCGACGTCTGCCTGCACCTCGTGCGCGAGGACCACGGCAGCGAGCTGGCCAACCGGGTCGCGCGGCGCTGCGTGGTGCCGCCGTGGCGGGACGGCGGCCAGGCGCAGTACATCGAGCATCCCGTGCCCGAACCCTCGGCGGCGGGCACCGCGGCCACCCGGCAGTGGGCCCTGGAGCACCTCGGCGAGCCGCTGACCCTGACCGAACTGGCCGGCCACGCCCGGATGAGTCTGCGCACCTTCGCCCGCCGGTTCAACGACGAGGTCGGTATGAGCCCCGGCCGCTGGCTCATCCAGCAACGCGTCGTCCGGGCACGCCAGTTGCTGGAGTCGAGTGATCTGCCGGTGGACCAGATCGCGGGCGAGGTCGGCTTCGCCACGGGCGCCTCGCTGCGGCAGCATCTGCACGCGGCGATCGGGGTGTCACCGGGGGCCTATCGGCGGACGTTCCGGGCCGGCCGGCCGCGGGTGCCCGCCGGCGAGTGAACGTCGCACGGCCCCGGTGCGTCGAAGGAGCGACACGGTGGTTCGGCGGACAGGGGGCGCGATGCGCGGGACCAGGGCGGGCGGACTGGCGGTGGTGGTACTCGCCACGATTGCGACGGTCGTGACGGCAGCGGGGTGCGGCGGGGAGTCCGCGGAAGGGCTCCTCGCAGAAGGGGGCCCCTCGACCACGCCCTACAGCGGACCGCTGCGCGTGCCCCACAAGGAGTACGACGAGGACAGCCTGCGGGCCACCAAGGCCGAGTCGGGCGCGGCGGGGCTGGCCCTGGAGTGCGAGGGGGACATCTACTCGGGCGGGTTCGGCGGCAACTGGAGCAAGCGCGACGGCGGTTCGACGCCGCTGAAGGGACTTCGGGCGTACTTCGACATCGAGCAGCCGGACGTTCCGAAGTCCGGCTACCGCGTCGAGCGCGAGGACGGGGGCCGCGTCCTGTTCTCGTACGACGTCGAGGGACGGACGAAAGTCGCCGTCATCGTCGCCAAGGACCAGCCGAACCGGCCCGGTTGGGGTCCGGAGACGACCGCCTCGTGCGACCCGGCCGAATTCTCGGCGAGCTTCACCGACGACCGGGGGTACGAGATCTGGACGGACAAGCAGGGCCGCCGCGTGTCCATCAACAAGATCAGCAGTTCCGAGGGCGCGGAGCACTGCGACTGGCAGACGGCCCACTTCCTCGAACTGGGCCACGGAGCGGGGCGTGCGCTGTACGCGCGTGATCCCGAGGGCGTGCTGTCCGGTCTGCTCACCGCACCGTACGACGGTGCCGCCACCCTGCCCGAGGGCGCCCGCGACACCGGCTACCGCCTGGACGACTGGGCACTGTGGCTGACGCCGGACAAGAAGAAGGCGTACATCCGCACGCCCGACGGAGTGGAGGCGTGGCCGGCCGTGAAGAAGGGGATGGGCTGCGACTGACGTCTTGTCGACCGGCGTCCTGCCGACCGCTGCCCTACCGGCTGGCGTGCAGGGCCACGAGCAGCCGCCACACCTTGTGGGCGATCTCCTCCGGGGTGGCCTCGACGAGTCCGTGCAGCCAGTCGGCGAGGACGCCCGCGAAGGTCGCGGCCACCGCGGAGGCGATGAGCGGGGCCTCCGGCGCGCCGACGAGTTCGCGCTCGGCGAGGCTGCGGGCGCGCAGGTCCCGGTGCAGGACGCGGCCGAGCGGTCCGCCGCCGCCCGGGCTCAACAGGGCGCGGTAGAGCGGCGCGTGCGGGGCGAGCCCCGCGAAGAACGTGAGCAGGGCGGCCGGCGCCGACCTGGGGTCGGGCCTGCCCCGCCACGCGTGCAGGGCGTCCACGGCATCGCGTACGACATCGGCGCAGGCGTCGACGGCCAGCGCCTCCAGATCGGCGTAGTGCAGATAGAACGTGGCCCGGCCGACCCCGGCCCCGCGCACCAGCGCCGCGACGCCGACCTCCGCGAGCGGGCGCCGGGCGCACTCGTCGAGGAGGGCCCGGCGCAGCTTGGCCCGGGTGCGTTCGGCTCGGGGGTCGGCGGTCACCGTGCGGCGAGTACGGCGGCGAGCGCGAGCGCGCCGGGCAGGGCCTGGGCGAACAGGATGCGACGGTTCGCGGTGACCGTCCCGTACACGCCCGCGACGATCACGCACACCAGGAAGAAGACCTGCGCGCGGAACCCCGTCGGGTCGCCGGCGACCAGCCCCCACACGAGGCCGGCCGCGAGGAAGCCGTTGTAGAGCCCCTGGTTGGCGGCGAGCGCGGCGGTGGCCCGCGCCATCTCCGGGTCGAACCCGTGCAGCCCGCGCCCCGGCTTCCGCTCCCACAGGAACATCTCCAGAACCAGGATGTACGCGTGCAGGGCGGCGACCAGACCGACCAGCACGTTGGCGAGTGTCTGCACTGTGGGTGAGCTCCTTGCGAGGGTGTGCCAGGCCAGGTGTTCCTGGACAGGTGTCCACTCTACATGGACATCTGTCCAGGAAATCCTGGAGCCATTGTCCGACCCGGCCGCTAACGTCGGGTCTCATGACTGATCACCCCGACGAGGCCCCCGGGCCGGCGGCCGTCCGCCGGGCCCGCCCCGCGGACGTCCCGGCGCTCGTCGCCTCCAGCGCCGCCCTGTTCGCCGAGGACGCGGGAGCGCGCGACGCGACGGTCGACGTCAACTGGCCGCACACGCACGGCGCGGAGCGTTTCACGGCGGGGCTGGACGACCCGGCCCGGCTGCTGCTCGTGGCCGACCGCGCCGGCGAGGTCATAGGTCACCTCGCCGGCACGGTCGCGGACGGGCCGGCCATGCGCCCCGTGAAGGTCGCCACCCTGCTCAGCCTGTACGTGCGTCCACGGCACCGCCGCGGCCGGACCGGAGAGCGGCTGGTGGACGCCTTTCTCGACTGGGCGAGGGAACAGGGCGCCCAGCAGGCCGAGGTAACGGCCTATGCGGCCAATGCCGACGCGATCCGCTTCTACGAGCGCAACGGGTTCGGGCCCAGCACACTCACCCTGGGGCAGCCGTTGTGACGGTCACTTCGCCTCCGCCGCCCGCCGGAGGCTGAGCGCCCGCAGGGCCAGCTGCATCTCGAACTGGACGGTGGGGTCGTGGAGTCGGTCGCCGAACAGCTCGTCGAGCTGGCGCATGCGGTAGCGGACCGTCTGCGGGTGGACGGCGAGACAGGAGGCGACCTCGCTGGCGTTGTGGCCGCACTGGAGCCAGCTCAGGAGCGTCTCCGCGAGGCGTTGGCGCTGGGGCGGCCTGATCGTGTCCAGGGGGCGCAGGTGCCGGTCGGCCATCGCCTCCATCAGGGCCTCGTCGCGGAACAGCAGGAGCGTCGCCAGATGGTCCCGGCAGCGCACCATCTCGGTGTCCGGCAGGACACCCCGCCGCGCCAGATCGAGTGCCTCGGCCGCCCATCGCAGCGACCTGGCCCCCTCCTGGGGTGCGACGGTCGGACCCATGACGGCCCGCAGCCCGTGCAGCGCCCCGGCGACGGTTCGGGCCCGCCCCGGACCCTCCGGATCGGGCACCACCAGCACGGCCGGCCGCATGTCGAACCGTGCCAGGAACTCCGGCGGCACGATGGGCCGCACCGCGCCGGCCTGTGCCTCGTGATCGATGGCGACCACGGCCAGCGCGCGGGGCACCGGCCACTGTGCGGTGTGCGCGAGATCGCTGATGGCCGCGGCCGACGCCGGCGGATCCGCGATCAGCAGATCGATCAGCCGCGTACGCCGCTGCTGGAGCTCGCCGGCCGAGTGCAGCCGCGCCTCCGTGTACCCCGCCGTGGTCGCGGCCGCCATCTCGTCGAGGTGCAGGAACAGCGCCTCGCCGAACGCGGCCAGCACATGACGCGGCAGCAGATCGGCGTCGACCAGCGCGTTGATCCGACGCCAGGTCACCCGCGCACCGAGCCGCAGCGCCGACTGGAACGCGTCGAGACTGCGCCCCTCGTCGGCCTCGCCCCGGCCGATGCGCTGATAGGTCGCCTTCACCGGCTCCCAGTCGGTGTCGGGCTTCGCCATCCGCTCCAGGAAACCCTGCAGGGCGTGCTCCACGCCCTGGTGCACGACCTGCATATACGTGTCGTCCGTGGGACGCGCGTACTCCGGGATCTCTGTTCTGATCGCCTGTGCGACCTCTTCCGTGATGTCGGCGAAGAACGGTCTGAGGTGGTGGTGCAGACCTGTAGGGAACGCCTTGAACGGGCCGTGGACCTCCTCGACCGTCGCTGTGGCGTTCGCGGCACTGGTCTCCAGCATGCGTAATGCGTTCACGCAGCGGCTCCTCCTGCGCACGGGAAGTGCGACACGGGAAGTGGGGCACAGTGACGATACCCGCACGGATTGTGCCCAGCTTCATCGGCGTTTGACAGGCGTACCGCCGGGGGTTGTCGGTTCGTGACAACCGGGGGCCCGCTCCTGCTACTTCGTGACAACCGGCGCGTTTTTCCTCGCCACGAGGCGCAGCCGGTTCCGCGCCACCACCCGCCGGTGGCGTCCTCGGCGGCGCAGCGTCAGCAGCGTGACGAGCGCGCCGGCCAGGACGCAGCACGCCGCAAGCCGCAGTCCCAGGTCGTAGCCCTCCAGGAAGGCGCGGCGGGGATCCGCGCCGGCGCGCAGCTCGGAGCGCTCGCGCCGGGTGAGGACCACGCCCACCAGGACCACGCCGAACACTCCCGAGACCTCGCGGGCCGCGCTCAGCAGACCCGTCGCCATTCCCATCCCGGACTCCGGGACCCGGGCCAGGGACCGCACCGTCAGGGGAGTGGTGAACGCGGAACCCCAGCCGATGAGCAGCAGCCCCGGCTGCAGATCCCAGAAACCGGCGTCCGCGCCCGTCCCCGAGACGTGCAGCAGGCCGATGGCCACCAGGCCGAGCCCCGCCGCGATCGACACATGGGCGCCCACCGCACGGGCCGCCAGTTCGGCCACCGGCGTGCCGAGCAGCAGCGCACCCGCCAGCGGCAGGAAGGCCAGCCCCGCCCTGGTCGGTGAGAAGCCCAGCACCTGCTGGAGGTAGAGAGCCGTGAAGAAGAAGACGCCGTTGACCCCGATGCCCCACAGCACCTGGGCGACGATCCCGCCGGTGAGGAACCGGTCGCGCAGCAGGCCGAGTTCGACGAGCGGCCGGGCGGTCCGTGCCTCCAGGGCGAGGAACACGCAGGCGACGACCGCCGCGAGGCCCAGGCACAGCGGTACGGGCGCGGTGCGGAACCCGTGCTCCCCGCCGCGCACGAGACCGTACGTGAGCAGATAGAGCGCGAGTACGGACAGGAGCACGCCGGGCAGATCGAGCCCGCCGCGTCGCGGTGCGGACCGGGCGGGCACGGACGGCATCAGCAGCAGGGCGATCAGCCCGAACGGGACGTTGAGCGCGAACACCCAGCCCCAGCCCCACCGTTCGGTGACGAAGCCGCCGACCACGGGCCCCAGGGCCAGTGCCACGGCGAGCGCGGCCGTCCACAGGCCGACGGCCATGGAGCGGCGCCGCGCGGGCAGATCGACCGCGATCACCGCGAGCGACGCCGGGATGACCAGAGCCGCCCCGACCCCCTGCACCGTCCGGGCGGCGATCAGCAGGCCGCCGCTGTCCGCGAGGGCGGCCGCCGCCGACGCCACGGTGAAGACCACGATCCCGGCCGCCAGCACGGGCCTGCGCCCGAACAGATCGGTCAGCCGTCCGCCGGGCAGCAGCAGCGCGCCGAAACTGAGCACGTAACTGGTGGCCACCCACTCCAGATCCGCGACGCTCAGGCCCAGTTCACGCTGCACGGTCGGCAGGGCCACGTTGATGACCGTGTTGTCGAGCGTCGTGATGAACCCGGTCAGCGTGAGCAGGGAGAACAGCGCGAACAGCCGTCCACGTCCCACGAGTGGCTCCTTCCGCCGGTCGCAGGATTGTCGGCGAGGGAACGTCGTACGGGCTCTGACCCACGGCATGGAATCGGCGACCCGCTTTTGTCACGAACTGACAGAAGGCGGCAGGCGAACTGTCAGCACATCGTCTAACCCACCGGTCACCCGGAGGCGGAACCTGGGGCACCGTTCGCAAGCTGACGCACCGCCTCAACTCGTGCCGCCGCCGACTCAGTTGGAGCCGCCATGACCCCCGCCCGGCCCGTCGCCGACGCAGCCTCACTCACGGACCACCTGCGGCACTGGGCCAGACACCGGCCGCAGCAACGCGCCTTCAGCCACGTCGACTTCACCGACAGCTCCGCCTCCGGGCGGCACCGTACGCTCGGCTGGCGCGCCCTCGACTCCCGGGCCAGGGCCGTCGCCGCCCGGCTCGTCACGGTCGCATCCCCGGGTGAACGGGCCGCCCTGGTACTGCCCCAAGGGCTCGACTACGCGGCCGCGTTCCTCGGCTGCCTGTACGCCCGGGTCATCGCCGTACCCCTCTTCGGCCCTCAAGTCCCGGGCCACGAAGGGAGACTGGCGGCCGTCCTGGCCGACTGCGAACCGGCCTGTCTGCTCGCCGACTCCACCACCGCCCCCGCGGTACGCACCTTCCTCCGGGACCGTGCGCTGCCGGACATCCCCGTCGTCCCCGTCGACCAACTCGCCGTCCAGCGCGCCGGATTCGGCGACCCGGACAAATCGGCCCCGGGCCCGGAACCGGACGACATCGCCTACCTCCAGTACACCTCCGGCTCCACCCGCAGCCCGGCCGGCGTGATGATCAGCCACGCCAACGTCGTCGCCAACGCGCGCCAGGCCATCGCCGCCTTCGTCGCCGACCCGGAATCCGCCACCACGGTCGGCTGGCTGCCGCTCTTCCACGACATGGGCCTCGTCCTCAGCATTGCCGCACCCGTCGTCGGCGGCTTCCCGTCCGTCCTCATGGACCCTGTCGCGTTCCTCCAGGACCCCTCCCGCTGGCTGCGCCTCCTGGGCTCGTACGAGGGAACGGTCAGCGCCGCCCCGAACTTCGCCTACGACTACTGCGTGGCCCGCACCGACCCCGCGCTCGTCGACGAACTCCGCCTGGGCCGCGTCCGGGTGCTCATCAACGGCAGCGAGCCGGTCCGGGCGGCGACCCTGGACCGCTTCCGTACGGCGTTCGCGCCGGCCGGGCTCGACCCCGCGGCGCCCTGTCCGGCGTACGGCCTGGCGGAGGCCACCGTGTTCGTGACCGCCGACTCCCTGGACGAACCACCGTCGGCCGTCGCCTGTGACGCCGACGCGCTCGCGGAGGGGCGGATCGAGGAGTCGCAGGACGAGGGAGCGACCGTGCTCGTCCCGTGCGGGGCGCCCGTCGGGCAGGAGCTGCGGATCGTCGGCGCGAACGGCGCCGTACTGCGGCAGGGGCAGGTCGGCGAGATCCAGCTGCGCGGGCCCAACATCGGGCTCGGCTACTGGAAGCGCGCCGGGCTCACCGCCGAGACCTTCGGCTTCGGCGCGGCGGGGGACTGGCTGCGCACGGGCGACCTCGGCGCCCTGCATCAGGGGCGGCTGCTCGTCACCGGCCGCCTGAAGGACGTGATCATCGTGGACGGGCGCAACCACTACCCCCAGGACATCGAGGAGACCGTCCAGACGGCCGTGTCCCAGGTCCGCCGCGACCGGCTCGCCGCGTTCGGGGTGACCGGGCCCGACGGGACGGACGAGGAACTCGTCGTGGTCGCGGAGCACCGACGGGACACCGACCCGACGCCGGAGGAGACCGGAGACGCCGAACGCGCGGCACGCGCCGCGGTCTCCGCCCGCCACGGACTGCGGCTCGGCACACTGCTGCTGGTCCCGCCCGGCTCGGTCCCCCGTACGAGCAGCGGCAAGGTGTCGCGCTCGGCGGCCCGGACACGTTTCCTCGACGGCGGGTTCGGTCCCCGATGAGCGTGTCGCACACGGAGATCCGCGGCCTGGTCGCCGAACGCCTGCACGCCTGGTACGGCCTCAGTCCGGACGGCCTCCCCGACGACCGGCCCCTGGCGGAGGCCGGACTCACCTCGCGGGACGCGGTGGCACTGACGGCCGAACTGAGCGAACTGGCGGGACGCCCACTGCCGGATACCCTGCTGTGGGAGGCGCCGACGATCGACGGCCTGGTGCGGCGACTGGAGGAGATCTCGGGAGCCAGACGCGTCGGCGACGACCTGCCCCACGCTTCGAACCCGGCGGCCGGGCAAGGCCGTTCGCCGGACGCGGATGCCGAACCCTCGCGCGCCGGGACCGCCTCCGCCGCCGACGGAACCGCGGGCCCTGTCGCCGTCATCGGACTGGGCTGCCGCTTTCCCGGCGGTGTCGCCTCGCCCGACGCGTACTGGCGGCTGCTCACCGAGGGCCGCGACGCGGTCGGCACGCTTCCGGCGGGCCGCTGGGACCCCTTCGTGCCGGATCCGGACCGGCTGCCGGACGACATGAGCCGGCACGGCGCCTTCCTCGGCGATCTCGACGACATCGCGGGCTTCGACGCCGAGTTCTTCGGCATCCCCGCCCACGAGGCCACCGCCATGGACCCCCAGCACCGCATGCTCCTCGAAGTCACCCGCGAGGCCCTCGACCACGCGGCCCTGCCGGCAACCGCGCTCGCGGGCACCCGCACCGGCGTCTTCGTGGGCATCAGCGGCAACGAGTACGCACACCTCACGACCGCCGACCCCCGCGCCGTGAACGCCTGGACGGCCACCGGCGCGTCCCTGAGCATCGCCGCGGGCCGGCTGTCGTACGCCCTCGACCTGCGCGGCCCCAGCCTCGCCGTCGACACCGCGTGCTCGTCCTCCCTGGTCGCGGTGCATCAGGCCGTACGCAGCCTGACCACGGGCGAGAGCGACACGGCACTCGCCGCCGGGGTGAACCTGCTGCTGACCCCCGCCGTCACCCTCGGCTTCCAGCGCGTGGGCGCGCTCGCCCCGGACGGCCGGTGCAAGGCCTTCGACGCGGACGCCGACGGGATCGTCCGGGGCGAGGGCTGCGGTGTCGTCGTACTGAAACGCCTCACGGACGCCGAACGCGACGGCGACCGCGTCCTGGCGGTGATCCACGCGACGGCCGTCAACTCCGACGGCCGCTCCAACGGTCTGACGGCACCCAACGCCGAGGCCCAGCGCGCGCTCCTCGCCGAGGTCCACACCACCCCGCCGACCGTGGACTACGTCGAGGCGCACGGCACCGGCACCGCCCTCGGCGACCCGATCGAGGCGAGCGCCCTCGGTGCCGTCCTCGGACGCGGACGTGACCTGGAGCAGCCCCTGCTGATCGGCTCCGCCAAGACGAACCTCGGTCACCTGGAGGCCGCCGCCGGCATCGCGGGCCTGATCAAGACCGTGCTGGCCCTGCACCACGGCGAGATCCCCGGCCAGTTGCACTTCACCCGCCCGGGCCCGCACGCCGACCTCGACGCCCTCGGCCTGCGCGTGGTCACCTCCCCCGAGCCCTGGCCCCGCTACTCGGGTACCGCCACCGCGGGTGTCTCGGCCTTCGGCTTCGGCGGTACGAACGCCCATGTCGTCCTCGCCGAACACCGGCCGGCGGGCCGGGCCGACGGCCACCCGGACCGTCCCGCGCTGCTCCTGCTGGACGGGCCGACCAAGGAGCGCGTGCGTGCTTACGCGGGTGAACTCGCCGACTGGCTGGACAGCCCCGGGAGCCGGCGCGTCCGCGACACCGACCTGGCCCGCACCCTCGCCGGCCGCACCGGACGCGGCCGCCACCGTGCGGCCCTCGTCACCCGGGACCGCACGGAGACCGTCACCGCGCTGACCCGCCTCGCCGCGGGCGACCCGTCCCCGCACCTGATCACGGGGGAGGGGGCGCCCGGCGGGCCCGGACCGGTATGGGTGTTCTCCGGCTACGGCTCCCAGTGGCCCGGCATGGGCAGCCGACTCCTCACCACGGAAGGGGTGTTCGCGGCAGCCGTCGACCGTCTTGAACCACTCCTGCACGAACACGCGGGCGTCTCCCTGCGCGCCGGGCTCCGGCCGGACGCCGACCTGTCGACCCCCGTCACCGTCATGCCCGTTCTGTACGGAGTGCAGGTCGCCCTCGCCGAACTGTGGCGCTCGTACGGCCTCGAACCCGCCGCCGTCATCGGCCACTCCCTGGGTGAGATCGCGGCGGCGGTCGTGGCGGGAGCGCTGGACGAGGCCACCGGGGCGCGGATCGTCGCCGTACGCTCCCGGCTGCTGGGGCGGCTGACCGGCGGAGCCATGGCGGTCGCGGACCTCTCCGAGACCGAAGTCACCCTGCTCGCAGGGGAGTTCAGCACCCTCCAGGTCGCCGTGCACGCCTCGCCGGTGCAGAGCGTGGTCACGGGCTCCGCCGAGGACGTCGCCGGGCTCGTCGCCCGGGTGACCGAGAGCGGCGGCTTCGCCCGTTCGCTGGGGGTGTCCGCGGCAGGGCACTCGCCCGAAGTCGAGCCGCTGCTACCGGAGTTCGCATGGGAGCTGGGCGAGGTCCGGCATTCCGTACCGCGCTGCCGGCGCTATTCCACCGCGCTCGACGATCCCCGCGCGGCCGCATCCTGCGACACCGCCTACTGGTCGGCCAACCTGCGCAATCCCGTCCGGTTCGCGCAGGCGGTACGCGCGGCGGCCGAGGACGGACACCGCGTCTTCGTGGAAGTCGCCCCGCACCCCACGCAGTTGCACCCGCTGACCGAGACCCTGCGCGCGGTCGGCGCCGCGGACGCCCTGGTCGTGCCGACTCTGCGCCGCGACACCGACGACGCGCTCACCTTCCGCACCTCGCTGGCCACACTGCTCGTCCACGGTGTGCGCGCGGCCCAGCCGCGGGAGGGACTGCACCCCGAAGGCTGCATCGTGGACATCCCGCCGCCCCGCTGGCGGCACCGCCGCTTCTGGGCGGGCGAGGAGACGGCCGAGGACCCCGTCCTGACCGAGCCCCTCGACCGGGGAGCCGGTCCCCTCGACCGGCTGCGGCGGTGCGTGGCCGCGGTGATGGGATACAGCCCCGACCACCTCGACCCCGACACCGCGTTGACCGACCTCGGCCTCGACTCCCTCACCGCCGTGCGGATCCGGACCGTCGTGGAGCGGGAGTTCGACGTCGAGCTGGAGCCCGGCGTACTGCTGAGACGGGGAACGCTGAGAGCCGTCGCCGAGCTGCTGACGGGCGGGGCGGGCCGGGAAAGAACCCAGGACGGGACCCCGGAGCCCGCCGGCACCGCCGTACGCGAGCGGCCCACCGACTCCGGCCCCCTCCGCACCTTCCACGCCACCGGCCCGCACACCCCGCTCTTCCTGGCCCACGCCGCGGGCGGACACGCCGACGTCTACGCCCGGTTGGCCCACCGCCTCGACGGCGACCGCCCGCTCTACGGCTTCGACCGGCAACCGGATCCCGACGACGTGCCCGGCCGGGCCGCGGAGTTCGCCCGGCGTGTATGGGAGGTGAGCCCCAACGGCCCCTGGGTCCTTGGCGGTTGGTCGTACGGCGGAGTGGTCGCGCAGGAGGCGGCCAGACTCCTGTCCCGGCACGGCCCCGTCCACGCCCTGGTGCTGCTCGACTCCGTCCTGCCGCTGCCCACCCGGCTCACCGCGGGGGACCTGGCCCTGCGCCACTTCCGGGACTTCGCCGCGTACGTGGAACGCACCTACGGCACCCGGCTCGACCTGCCGTACGACGACCTCACCGGGCTCGGCGACCGGGATCAGATCGACCTGGTCATCAAGGTGCTGAGGGACACCGTGGACCTTCCCGACCCGGCCGTCGAGCATCAGCGCGCCTCGTATCTGGACCTCCGCAGCGGCGAGCGCCACACGCCCGGCCGGTACACGGGCCGCACCCTGCTCTACCGGGCGAGCGAGCCCGCCCCGCACACCGTCCGCGACCCCCGCTACGAGCGCGTGGACGCGATGCTCGGCTGGGACGCCCACTGCACCGACCTGACCGTCGTCCCGCTGCCCGGGCACCATCTGTCACTGCTCGACCCACCGGTCGTCGACACGCTCGCCCGCCTGCTGACACGCGATCTGCGGGACTCCTGAAGGGAACTGCCCCATGACTCGGAAGCGCAGATACGCCGCCCTCGCGGTGACAACCGCCCTGCTCGGCACGGGAGGTGTGATCGCCGCTCCGGTCGCGGCGGCCGCTCCCGTCGCGGCGCCGGACGCGGCCGCGGGTGCCACGATCACCGGCGAGAAGTGGCTCGACGACCGTACCGTCGACCTCACGGTCGCCTCCCCGGCCGTCGGCGCCTCGCTGCCCGTACGTGTGGTCCTGCCGGCCGGCTTCGCCGCGAACCCGAACCGCACCTGGCCCGTCCTCTACCTGCTCCAGGGCGCGCACGACGACTACACGTCCTGGACCCGGGAGACGGACGTCGTCAGCTTCCTCGCCAACCAGAACGTCCTCACCGTGATGCCCTCGTCAGGACCCACCGGCATCCCCACCGACTGGTGGAACAACGGCAGGGCGAACGCACCGGACTACGAGACGTTCCAAGTGGACGAGCTGATGGGCCTGTTGCGGGAGAGGTTCCGGGCCGGATCCACCCGCGCCGTCGCCGGTGTCTCCACCGGCGGGTACGGAGCCCTGGCCTTCGCCGCACGGCACCCCGGCACGTTCCGTGCGGCGGCCTCGTACAGCGGGATCCTCGACACCACGGCCCCGGGCATGCCGACCGTGCTCAGCGCGATCGTCGCCCGCGAGCAGTTGTCGCCGCTGACCCTCTGGGGCAGCCCGCTGCTCAACCGGGACAACTGGATCCGGCACAACCCCGCCGCACAGGCCCGCAACCTCAAGGGCACCAAGCTGTACATCTCCCAGGGCAGCGGCCTGCCCGCCGGTGGCGGCGGCAACCTCGAAGGCGCCGTGCTCGAAGGCGCGCTCTGGTCCCAGGCCAACCGGTTCACCCGGCAGCTGGACGCCCTGAACATCCCGGCCAAGGTGCACCTCTACAGCGGGGGAGTGCACGACTGGCCCTACTGGCAGCAGGAGTTCAAGGCCTCGTGGCCGACGCTCGCAGCGGGCCTCGGCCTGAGCTGATCTCCCCCTACCCCCTCCAAGGAGGAACCACATGGACGCCCTGGCCGAGGCCGTCGTGGCGGGAGCCGCCCCCGCCGAACTGGAGAACCTTCCCTTACCCGACCGTTTCACCGCCGCCCACCTGCGTGCGGAGGACGTGGACAGCTTCACCGGCGTCGCGGACAAGGACGTCCGCAAGTCCATCCACCTCGGCGCCGTGCCGATGCCCGAACTCGCCCCGAACGAGGTGCTGGTGGCCGTCATGGCCAGCGGCATCAACTACAACACCGTCTGGTCGGCGATGTTCGAGCCCATCCCGACCTTCACCTTCCTGAAGCACTTCGGCCGCCAGGACCGCTGGGCCGCCCGGCACGACCGGCCCTTCCACGTCATCGGCTCCGACGCGTCCGGTGTCGTGGTCCGCACCGGCTCGGGGGTGCGCAGATGGCAGGTCGGCGACCATGTCGCGGTGAGCCCGGTGTACGTCGACGAGGAGGACCCGGCGACCCACGCCGACGGCATGCTGGGCACCGGCATGCTGGCGTGGGGCTTCGAGACCAACTACGGAGGCCTGGCCCACTACGCCGTCGCCCGGACCAGCCAACTCCTCCCCAAGCCCGCCCATTTGACCTGGGAGGAGGCCGCCTCGAACCCGCTGTGCGCGGGCACGGCGTACCGCATGCTCGTCAGCGAGCGGGGCGCCCGGATGACACAGGGCGACGTGGTCCTGATCTGGGGAGCGGCCGGCGGCCTCGGCGCGTACGCGGTCCAACTCGTGCGCAACGGCGGCGGGATCGCCGTCGGCGTCGTCAGCAGCGAGCGGAAGGCGGAGTACGCCCGCCGCCTCGGCTGCCACGTGGTCATCAACCGGGAGGACATCGGCCTCACCGGCAGCGACGCGCCCGCCGATCCCACCGTGATCGGCAAGCGGCTCGGCAAACTGATCAGGGCCGAGACCGGCGAAGACCCGCACATCGTCTTCGAGCACGTCGGCCGGGCCACCTTCGGCATCTCCGTCTACGTCGTACGCCGGGGCGGCTCGGTGGTGACCTGCGGCTCCAGCACGGGCTACCAGCACGAGTTCGACAACCGGTACCTCTGGATGCGCCTCAAGCGCGTCATCGGCAGCCACGGTTCCAACCTCCAGGAGCAGGCCGCCGTGGGCCGTCTCCTCGACCTCGGGCACATCAGCCCCGCACTCACCGAGACCTACCCCCTCACCGACACGGCCGAGGCGGCCCGCCTCGTGCAGAGCAACACCCACCTGGGCAAGGTCGGCGTCCTCTCCCTGGCCCCGACGCCCGGCCTCGGTGTCACCGACCCCGAGCGCAGGGAGCGGGTGATCCGCCCGGCGTGACTCCTCCGTGCCCGCGGCCCGCCCCGGCGAGCCGCGGGCACTCGTATGTGTCGGTGGGTAAAGGGATTTGTCAACCGGAACTGCCTGCTCGGAGCGTGTCCAAGGCCTCACTGAAGGGAGTGGGGGAGGTTGATCAAGGTGAGATCAAACCCGATAGGGTTCTTTGAGGCGCGGCGAGTTGACCCGGTAGCAATCGGTTGTCGCTCGTTGTCCCCGCATACCCGTCGCGGGGTGGAACACCGCGTGGCGAGTCCGCTCCGAGCTCCTCCCCCTGTTCGATCGTGTTGCTTCGAAGGATGCAGATGGAACTTGCCACTCCGCCCCCGGCGGCGCGGGCGCCCGTCGCCTGGTACGGCTGGTGGCTGCTGCCACTGGCCCTGGCTGCCGGAACCGTCGCCGCCGCGGTCGTGGGATCCGACCAGACCCGAATACCCGCGATCGTCTGCGGCGTTGTGGCGACGGCGGCAAGTGCCGTCTCCATCCGGCTCCTTGTCCGCTCCCAGCGCCAGATGCGCCGCAGCGCGGGTGAGTTCAGGGCCGCGCAGGCCGAGCACTCCCAGCAGTGGCAGCAGCATGTGGCCGGCCTGGAGCGGACGTTCGCCGCCGAGCGCTCGGCCCACGACGCGCAACTGGCCGAGCAGGCCAAGACGTACGAGATGCGGTTCGCCGAGCAGACGCAGGCCTGGCAGGAGCAGTTGGACCGGCAGCTCGCCGCGGTCGCCCTGCTCGCCGACCAGCAGTTGCCCGCCGCACTGGAGCGACTGCGGGCCGGTGACGCCATCGACGACATCCTGCCCTCCGTCCAGCAGTGCGCGGAGGTCGGCGCCGATCTGCAGGCCGCGCTGCGCCGGGTGCTCAGGACGGCCCTCATCGGCGTGGAGCAGGAGTTCAACCGCTCCACCTCCGCCGAGCAGGCCGTCATCAGCATCGGCAGCCGTATCCATGTGCTGACCAGCAAGTTGCGCGGCCGGCTGCACGAGATGCAGGGCGAGCACGGCAGGCTGCCGTCCGTGGCCCAGGGCCTGATGGAGCTGGACCAGGAGATCGGCCCCGCCGACTGTCTGGCCGCGAGCATCGGCGTACTCGGCGGCTCGGACCGGCCCGGCCGGCAGTGGCAGGAGCCGCAGCGACTGCTCAGTGTGGTGCGGGGCGGCATCGGCCGGATCAAGGACTTCGACCGGGTCCAGGTCCGGCACCTGCCCGACCTCGGCGTCGACGGCGGCATGGTGGACCACCTCACGCTGATCTTCGCCCACCTGCTCGACAACGCGGCGCGCTACTCGCCGCCCACCGAACCCGTGGTCGTCTCCGGCAAGGAGGTGCCCAACGGCGTCGGCATCGAGATCCAGGACTCCGGCAAGGGCCTGACCGAGGAGAAGAAGCAGGAGGCGTTCCAGTCGCTGGAGGGTGTGGCCCCCGGCCCCGGTCTCGGCGGCGTGTCCGAGGATGCCCACCTCGGTCTGCGCGTGGTGGGCGCCCTGGCCCGCCGGTACGGCATCAGGGTCACGTTCTCGGACTCGCCCTGGCTCGGCACCTCGGTGGTCATCGTGGTTCCGCACAAGTACTTCACCCCGTTGCCCGCTGTCGCGGCCGCCGCTCCGGCCGCTCAGCTCGCCGCCGCGGCGAGTACGGACCCGGCGCCGGCCGAAGCCGGTGAGGCCCGGTCGGAGGAGGCCCGGTCGGACGAGGCCGAGGACACCACCCCCGGCGGTCTGCCCCGACGCCGCAGGCGGGCCGAGTCCGAGCGGCCGAAACCGGTCGCGCGCGAAGACGGGTCCACCGCCTCGTTCGCGGTGCCGCCGGACGAGTCCTTCGCCGGCCTGGCCGCCTTCGCCACGGCCGGACGTGAACCGGCCGGACCCGAGCCGGCCGCCGGACGTGAGCCCACCGAGCACCGCACTGAAGAGAGCGACTAGTCCACATGACGCAACAGGGAACCGACGTGAGCTGGGCGCTCCGAGATCTGGTCGAGAGCATCCAGGAGATCCGTTTCGCCCTCGTGGCCTCCAGCGACGGCAAGGCCATCACCTCCTACGGCGCCGAGGACCCCGACGACGTGGACCGGTTCGCCGCCGTGGTGGCGGGCCTGCAGGCGCTGGCCCAGCCGGTGGCCGAGCAGTTCCCCAAGTACGCCGGGCAACTGCGCCTCGCGATGATCGAGGTCGACGGCGGCCACCTCTTCGTGGTGCGGGCCGGCCTGGAGACGTACCTCGGAGTCCTCGCCAGGGAAGGGCTCGACCAGGGCCTGCTCGGACACCAGATGAGGGATCTGGCCCGCAGGATGGGTGAGCTCCTCGGCACCACTCCGCGCCTGGAGGAGCCCACTGGATGAGTGGTCCCCGCCGACCCACGGATCCGTCCGGTCTTGAGCGCTACTACGTCCTCACAGGCGGCCGCAGCGGACCGGGCGGTTCGGCGTCGAGCCTCGACGTGGCGACCCTCATCACCTCCCGTACCGCGGCCGTACCCGGCATGCAGCACGAACACGAGGAGATCCTCCGGCGCTGCCGCGATCCGCTGTCGGTGGCCGAACTCGGCGCCCACCTCGGACTGCCCTTCAACATTCTCGCGGTGCTCTTGGCCGATCTGCTGGACGCAGGACGCATTGAAGCCCGTGACCCCATCCCGGCGTCAGGCGCCGGTCGCGGGGCCGACCTCGCGCTCCTTGAGGAGGTACTCAGTGGACTTCAAAGGCTTTGACCATCCCGACCGGCAGACGGCCGAGGGCACCCTGCCGGAAGGCGCCCGCTCGGTGAAGGTGATGATCGCCGGCGGCTTCGGCACCGGAAAGACCACCATGGTCTGCTCGGTCAGCGACATCAGACCGCTGACCACCGAGGAGACGCTGACCCAGGCCACCGCCGACGTCGACAACCTGATCGGGGTGGCGGACAAGCAGGAGACCACCGTCAGCCTCGACTTCGGCAAGATCGGCATCAACGACGAACTGGTGCTGTACCTGTTCGGCACACCGGGCCAGGAGCGGTTCTGGTTCCTGTGGAACGGCCTGTTCAAGGGCGCGCTCGGGGCCGTGGTCCTGGTCGACACGCGTCGACTGGCCTCCAGCTTCCGGGCCATCGAGGAGATGGAGCGGCAGGACGTCCCGTTCGTGATCGCCCTCAACGTCTTCCCCGACTCCAGGGACCACCCGGTCGAAGAGATCCGCGACGCCCTGGACATCCCCGCGCACATCCCGATCGTGGCCTGCGACGCCCGCGACCGGGCATCGAGCCGGGATGTGCTCATCGCGCTGATCCGCCACCTCAAGGAACGCTCCGCAGTCGCTCTGGAGTCCCGATGACCGAGCAGCCCTCAGACGGCCTCGACGCCCCGCGCGGCTGCCCGGTCGCACACGGCGGGGGCGACGAGGTCACCCGTCTGTACGGGCCCGACGCGGCCGTCGACCCGCTCGGCATCTACGCCCGGCTGCGCAGGCAGCACGGGCCCGTGGCGCCGGTACTGCTGGAGGGCGACGTACCGGCGTGGCTGGTCCTCGGCTACCGGGAGAACCGGCGGGTGCTCGACAACCCCCGCCAGTTCAGCCGGGATTCACGGATCTGGCGGGACTGGCGGGAAGGGCGCATCGACAGCACCGCGCCACTGATGCAGATGGTCGGCTGGCGCCCCGACTGCGTCTCCCAGGACGGCGAACCGCACCGCAGGCTGCGCGGCGCGGTCACCGACAACCTGCAGGCCGTCTCGGGCCGCGGCATCCGCCGCCATGTCGCGCACTTCGCGAACAAGCAGATCGACGCGTTCGCCGCGGTGGGCAGCGCCGACCTGGTGTCCGAGTACGCCGAGTATCTGCCGATGCTCGTACTGACCAGGGTGTTCGGGCTCGCCGAGGGCGAGGGGCGACGGCTGGCCGAGTCCTCCGCGCAGGTGATCAAGGGCGGCGCGGAAGCCCTCCGGCACAACGACCGCATCATGCGCATCCTCGGCGAACTCGCCGAGCGCAAGCGCGTGGAGCCGGGCTCCGACTTCACCACCGGGCTGCTGGAGCACCACGCAGGCCTCGACGACGACGAGATCCTCAACCACCTTCGTCTGGTGCTGATCACCGCGCACACCACCACAAGCAACCTGCTGGCCCGGGTGCTTCAGCTGGTTCTCACCGACACCGACCGGCTGGCCGGGCTGGCCGGCGGGCAGCTGAACATCTCAGCCGTCGTGGAGGAGGTCATGTGGAACACCCCGCCGCTGGCCGTCCTGCCGGGCCGGTTCGCCACCGCCGATCTCGAACTCGGCGGGCACCGCATCCAGGAGGGCGAGTTGCTCGTCCTCGGCCTGACCGCGGGCAACGTCGACCCGGAGATCCGGCCCGACGTCGGCATCTCCGTACACGGCAACCAGTCGCACCTCGCGTTCAGCGCGGGCCCGCACGAGTGCCCGGGCCAGAACATCGGCCAGGCCATCATCGAGACGGCCGTCGACGTCCTGCTGCACCGCATGCCGGGACTCCGCCTCGCGGTGGCGCCCGAGGAGCTCACCTCGACGGCGTCCACCTGGGCCCGACAGCACCCGTACCGAGTGCGACGGCCAACACCGCGACGACGGCGGCGAATCGACGTGATCTGCTCCGCATGACTGAACCTCCAAGGGCC